>CAIZGT010000049.1 GCA_903932545.1 uncultured Rhodospirillales bacterium | reverse complement strand
CGTGCCTGGGATTTTCCCAAGAGCATCGTCAACGAACAGGCCACTGACATAATCCTGTGCTGACAACGCCGCGACCACCTTCGCGGCCAGCGCTTTGTCGCCGTTCGGCAGATAGACAAGGTCTGATCCACCATTTGAGGCCACGACCACGTCTGGTTTGCTGGGATCATTGCCGATCAACCCATTTCCACGTGACGGATAGGTGCCTGCTGCGACTGGGGCTGATTTGGCATCTGGATCATACAGGGTCATCCCCAGCGCATGCGCCAGATCGATGGCGACGAAGCCGGGTGGGATGAGGTTGGATGGTACGTCCTTGTAGCTCTGCTGCGCGGCAAAGCTCGTCCCGCTCTCTTTGGAAATCGTGGAGAAGCCGTGATCCGAGGTGAGGATCACATCGGTGCTGCTCTCAAGCCCTTGCTCTTTCAGAGTGGCGAGCAATTTGGCCAGATTGTCATCGGCGTTTTTGATCGCTGCCAATGAGGTCGGGCCGTTGATGCCTGGGATCAGGCGACCAAGGCTATCCCCCTGATTGTGCTGCGTGCCATCCGGATCGCGCGACCAGAACACCATCACAAACGGCGTTTTGCGCTCTTTGAACCACGGCAGCACGGCCTTGGTGGCGGCATCGGCGAAGAAGTTTTGCTGTTCAAGATTCGCGGCAAGCGTGCCGGGTGTGATGGAGTTGCCGGACTTGCCGTTGTCTCCGCGCGTCGGTGTTTGAAGCGGTAGCCCCGCTGATGTCAGGCGCTTCTGCAATTCGTCTGACAATGGGATGCCGCCGTTGCGCCCGGTTGAGTCATCGACCACGATCGTGTGCTGGCCGGTGCGTTCAGTATGGTCGAAAATCAGTGCTGGCCCGAGCTTGCCGATCGTTGCAGTGGAATAGCCGGCCTCTCGTGCTGCCTTGAGGATGGTCTCTTCGTTCAGATAGTCGCCTGAGAAATGCTCATCCACGTCTCCCAAAACTGGGTCACTTTCCAGGAATGGCGTGAGGCTATCACCCGCGCCGGGCACCTGGAAGCCGGTGTAGATTGTGTTGCTGAAATCCCCAGTGTCGCCCAGCATATGACCGGTCGCCATGCCCGAGGCGTTGGCGGTGGTGAAGGTTGGGAACAGGGAGTGCGAGTTGCTGAAGCGCACGCCGCGCTCCAAAAATGCTGTCATGGCCGGGGCGGTTTGCTTGTTGACCATGCCAGGGCGCAGCCCGTCTGCGACAAACAGAATGACGTTGTGGGGATGCGGCTGTGCCATGGCCGGGATGGTCAGCGCGCCGAGCATTGCGACGGTGGTGAATGAAATCCGCATTTTAACCCCATTTCAGGACGATGAAGCTTGGCTAGCGTGATTCGCGCCGACAAAATATCTCAATTTGATGAACGTCGCGACAGGCCAACAGCGGTTCACGCTACCTCTGACTTGGTATAAGCCCTCGGCCATCCCTTTGGCCGCCGAGGACCGCATGATTCGCCTGGACAATATCAGCAAGCAGAACGGCACACGTCTTGTGTTCATCGAGGCGTCGGCGGCGTTGCAGAAGGGCGAGAAGATCGGTCTCGTTGGGCCAAACGGCGCGGGTAAGACCACGCTGTTCCGAATGATCAAAGGGGAAGAAGAGCCCGATGAGGGCCTGATCCTGACGGATCGCGGGATCACCATCGGCTTCTTCAGCCAAGATGTTGGTGAGATGTCGGGCCGCAGCGCTGTTGCGGAGGTGATGGACGGTGCGGGGCCGGTGAGCGAAGTGGGGGCCGAACTGGCCCAGCTTGAAGCCGCAATGGCCGACCCAGATCAGGCCGATAATCTCGACGCGATCATCGAACGCTTTGGCGAAGTGCAGGCGCGCTTTGAGGAACTCGACGGCTATGCGTTGGATGGCCGGGCACGTGAAGTGTTGGATGGTCTTGGGTTCAGCCAGGAGATGATGAACGGCGACGTTGGCAAGCTGTCCGGCGGCTGGAAGATG
>CAIZGT010000048.1 GCA_903932545.1 uncultured Rhodospirillales bacterium | reverse complement strand
CGGAGCCGTTTCGGATTCCGCTGCCGCGCGGGGTGCTGAGCGCGGCGCGGCGGCAGGGTTTTGGCAAAATGATTTGAGTGGTGGCGTGGAATGGCGACGCAAACGTTCCGGTTTGTTATCGAAAACATGTCTCAATGAGGAAGGGGGAGGGCTTACTCCGCCGCCAACGTTCCAGCCACGCGTGTGCGGGTGCGCATGGTGACGAATTCTTCGGCGGCTGTGGGGTGAATGCCCACGGTGCGATCGAAATCCGCCTTGGTGGCTCCCGCGTTGATGGCGATGGAGAGGCCTTGCATGATCTCCGGCGCATCCTCGCCAAGCATATGTGCGCCCACGACTTTCTGCGTTGCCTGATCCACCACCAGCTTCATCATTGTTTTGCGGCTGCGGCCCGAGAGGGTGTGGCGCATCGGGGTGAAGCGGCTGATATAGATATCCACCGGGCCATGCTTGGCGGCCTCGTCTTCGGTGAGGCCGACAGTTGCCAGCGGCGGGATGGAGAACACGGCGGTTGCCACCCGGTCCAAATCCCATTTGCGTGGGCCGTTGCCATACAACGCCTCTGCCAACGAGTGGCCCTCGGCAATTGCCACGGGTGTGAGGTTGAGGCGGTCTGTCACATCTCCAATCGCGTAGATGTGGGGGATGTTGGTGACGCCCAACGTGCCCACCAGGATTGCACCATCCGGGCGGGTGGCAACGCCAGCACCGCCGAGATTGAGGCCATCGGTGGCGGGTGTGCGGCCAATGGCGGCGAAGACCAGGTCGGTCTCGATGGTGGTGCCGTTGGCGAGATGCACTGTCTTCACGCCGCCGTTCTCGGTGACGGAGGTGACGCCGGAGCCGAGATGCAGGTTGACACCGTTGACGTCCAGTGCCTCAGCCAGCCCGGTGCGCAGATCCATATCGAAGCCGCGCAACGGCAATGGCTGGCGGGCGACGAGATCAACTTTGCTGCCCAGCCCGGCGAACACACCGGCAAATTCCACCGCGATGTAGCCGCCGCCGAGAAGGGCGATCCGCTCTGGGCGCTGGGGCAGATAGAACGCGTCATCGGAGACGATGCAATGCTCGGCACCGGGGAAACTCGGCGCGGTCGGCTTGCCGCCGGTGGCGATTACGATGCGCTCGGCAGTGACAATCTTGCCGCCGACGTCGAGCGTGTGGGCGTCGATGAATTTCGCATAGGCATCGAACACCGCAACGCCAGAGCCGGTGAGCAGCTTGGTGTAGATGCTGTTGAGACGCGAGATTTCGTGGTTCTTGGCCTCGATCAGCGCCGTCCAGTCATGGTCTGTGGCGGCAACGCCCCAGCCGAACCCGGCCGCATCAGCGGTGTGGTTGCCGTATTCGGCGGCCATCACCATCAGCTTTTTCGGCACGCAGCCGACATTGACACAGGTGCCGCCCCAGAATCGCGCCTCTGCCACGCCCACACGCGCACCCAGCCCGGCCGCAATGCGCGCACAGCGGACGCCGCCAGAGCCGCCACCAATGACGAAAAGGTCGAAATCATAGGCCATGGGAGATACTCCGGATCATTGCCACTTAGATGGGCATTTGCTTCAGGCGCGTCAAACCCGGCATGGCAGGCTTGTGGTTGCGGCGCAAACGCGCTCAGGTTCATCCAAAAACAAACCCGTGAGGAATCCCATGATCCGCAATGCTCTGTTCGCTTTGGTGAGCGTGTTCGCTGCAATCGCCGCGCAGGCGGCTGATTTGCCGACACCGCAAGAGCGTGACGTGATCTTGAAGGATTTTCGCTTCCACACCGGCCAGACGCTGCCCGCGCTGAAAATCCACCTCACCACAATTGGTGATCCGGCCAACCCGGCGGTGTTGGTGCTGCACGGCACCACCGGCAACGCGGCTTCGATGCTGACGCCGGGCTTTGCGGGCGCGCTGTTCGGCGCCGGACAGCCGCTTGATGCGGCCCGCCATTTTCTCATTCTCCCAGACTCGATTGGCAGCGGGAAATCCACCAAACCGTCTGACGGCCTGCGCGCGCAATTCCCGCCCTACGATTATGACGACATGGTGCAGGCCCAATATCGCGCCATCACCGAGGGCTTGGGGGTGACGCATTTGCGCCTCGTGATCGGCAACTCGATGGGCGGGATGCAAACCTGGCTGTGGGGCGAGGCATATCCCGGCTTTATGGATGCGCTGGTGCCGTTGGCTTCCCAGCCGACCGCGATGGGCAGCCGCAACTGGATGTTGCGGCGTTTGTTGCTGGAGAGCATCCGCCGTGATCCGGCCTATCTGGGCGGCAACTACACCACTCAGCCACCGATGCTGGCGGTGGCGAACGCGTTCTACGCCACCGCGACGAGTGGCGGCACGATCGCTTATCAGGATCAGGCGCCGAACGCGGTGAAGGCCAATGCGCTGGTGGATCAACGCCTTGCCGCGCCGCAATTGGATGCCAATGACTTCCTTTGGCAATGGGCGTCCTCGGAGGATTACAATCCACAGCCGAAATTGGAGCGTATCACGGCGAAGGTGCTGGTGATCAACGCTGAGGATGATGAGCGCAATCCGCCGGAAACCGGGATTACGCTCGCGGCGCTGAAGCAGGTCAAAACCGCGCGCCTGTATCTTATCCCCGCCAGCACCCAGACCCGCGGGCACGGCACCACCGGCAGTGTTGCGCGCCTGTTTGCGCCAGAACTGGCGAAGTTTCTGGCCGAGAAGTGATCAGGCCTTGACGCAATGCAGCAAGGGAGTCACCTCCCTGGCATGGCTGATCCATTTCTCCTCCCCGAAGACGACACCGCCGCTGATGCCATTGCGGCCATCGCTGAGGAGTTGGAATTGTTTGATGATTGGATGGACCGCTACCAGCACATCATCGATCTCGGCAAGAAACTGCCCCCCTTCCCCGAGCAATGGCAAGACGAGATGCACCGCGTGCCGGGGTGCCAGAGCCGGGTGTGGTTGCAGCCGGAGTTGCGTGCGGACGGGAAGTTGTATTTTGCCGGCAGCTCGGATGCCGCCATCGTCAGTGGTCTTGTGGCACTCCTGCTGCGGGTTTACTCGGGCCGCACACCCGCTGAAATCCGCGCGACAGACCCGGTGTTTCTCAAGGAACTCGGGTTGATTGAGGCGCTTTCCACCAACCGCGGCAACGGCATCGCCGCAATGGCGCGCCGGGTGCAGGATCAGGCAGCCGCCGCCGAAGCGGGTTAGGGTGAGCCCGGCGCTTCGGATCGTCGCCAGCAATTTCGGCTTCTATACCGCCAACGGTGTGGCGATGGTGTTCCTTGCCGTGCTGATGTCTGACCACGGGTTAAGCGATGCCGAGATCGGCACCACGCTGGGGCTGTCGTATCTGGTGCGCGTGGTCGCCGCTCCGATTTGGGGGCAACTGGCGGATCGGCTGGGCAGGATTAGGGCGGTGATGGCCGCGTGCTGTGTGGTATCCGCCGTGCCGATGCTGGTGTTGCTGCGCGTGCAGGGATTTTGGCCGGTGATGGCGCTGGTGCTGTTGGCCACTGCGGGTGTGAGCGCGCTCAACCCGCTGTCTGACACCATCGCCTGGCGCAGTGCCGAGCGATACGGCTTCAATTTTGGCCCGGTGCGTGCGGCGGGATCGGTGTGTTTTGTGCTCGGCAATCTCTGTGGCGGGCTGGTGGAGCAGGCGCTTGGTAGCAACTCCATCGCCTGGATGATTGCTGGGCTTTCGATGCTCACCTTCGTGCTCTTGCCACTTATGCCGCCGCTGCAGCTGCCGCGACCGGAGCGGCGTGCAAAGCTGTTCGCTCCGCTGATGGCGATTGCGCCATATCGCCGCTTGTTGCTGATCTCGGCGCTGGTGCAAGGCGCGCACGCCGCGTTTTATGGCCTCTCCACACTGTATTGGCGCAGTGCTGGCGTGTCAGACCGGATGATCGGCCTGTTGTGGGGCGATGCGGTGACGGCAGAGATCATCGTGATGGTGCTGCTGCGCAATCGTATCACGCGCATTAACCCCTATCTGCTAATGCGGGTCGGCGCATTCGGCTCTATTCTGCGCTGGGTGTGCTTGGGGCTGACCACTGACCCCTGGTTTTTGCTGCTGATCCAGCCGCTGCATGCGATGAGTTTCACGCTGTCTTATCTCGCCGCCTTGCGCATTATCGCAGAGGTAACGCCGCGCCATCTGGCGGCCACCGCGCAGACGGTTTACGCGGCACTCGGCTATTCGGGCCCAACCGGGGTGATGCTGGCGCTGGTGAGTTGGCTCTACCCGAGTTGGGGTGGCGGCGTGTTTTTCCTGATGGCGGCGATGGTCGCCATGGCGCTGCCATTGCTGTGGCATCGCCATAGCGGCGCACCAACTGCGTGAGTCACTTCTTGCTGAGGCTGATCACAACCGGCGACTGCTGCAGCGCCTGCGTCAGCGCCTTGCCCCAGGCCTCGTAGCCAGCGGGATCGTGGTGCTGTCCATTATAGGTCGCCCATTCGCCGGGCTTTTCGAGCTTCAGCGAATCAATATAGCCGCAGGGTGCAACACTGGTGCTGATCACCTGGGATAGATGCTCAACGCGGGCGAAATTCTTGCCCATGATCCCGCCCTCGGTGCCCCACGAGGTGCCGAGCCACACGCATTTCACGTTCTCAGCAGAGATCGCTTTGACGAGTTCACTGGTCTCTCGCTTCACGAAATCTTCGGACATCGTGGGTTTTTTATAGTCGGCCATCGTGTCTGCGATGCCGATCAACACCAATTGTGGGTGATACTCGTGGATGAGGTCCGCGACCCGCCATGTCAGATGCCCCTTGTTGGGAGGCGTCGCATCGACCGGATTTGTGCCGATGCGCACCGCTGAACCGCAGCCCTTCAATGGCTCTCGCACGATGAAGGCATGCGGCGTCACCGCGCAGGCACCATACGTGACAACATAAGCCCCCTGCG
>CAIZGT010000047.1 GCA_903932545.1 uncultured Rhodospirillales bacterium | reverse complement strand
GGGCATTGGGGCCACTGAATTCGTCCCAGGATTTGTTGTGCAGGGTTGCGGTGTCAAAACCCTGCTCGCGCAACAATTGCCGCGTGATTGGGTGAACCTCACCGCGCGGTTTTGTGCCCGCGCTGAACCCCTGATAGCGGCCAGCGCCCCACTGATTGATCAGCGCCTCACCAAAAATGCTGCGTGCAGCATTGCCGGTGCAGATGAACAAGATGTTGTACATGCGCTCGGACATCGGTGGGCTCCGTAGAAATCAAGCGTGACTCGACAACTATGAGCTACCAGTCGCGGGCCACCTGATACGAAGACGTTTCGATGAAATTTATCGTGTCCGCATCCGATCAGTTCGGTAGCGTCCGATCAGGCCGCACTGTCAGGGTCGGCGAGTTTGCCCAGCGCGGCGGCCACACCGAACGCGCCCGGCAACGCGCCGCGCGGAAACAGGCGCGTCACATGCCCCATCTTTCTTCCAGTCCGCGCTTCCGCCTTGCCGTAGAGATGGCCGATCAGGCCAGGCGTGGCGAGGATGTCTGTCCACATCGCGGTCTCCGCCTCACCCACCAAATTCTTCATCACCGCATCCGAATGCCGTGTTGCCGGTGGCAAAGGCAGACCGGCCACGGCGCGAATATGCAGGTCGAACTGGCTTTCGGGGCAGGCATCGATGGTCCAGTGCCCGGAATTATGCGGGCGGGGGGCCACTTCATTCACCAGCACCCGGCCATCGGCGGTGACGAACATCTCTACGGCGAGCAGGCCCACGAGATCGAGCGCCGCTGCCACTTGGACCGCCATATCGCGCGCCGCCAGCGCCAGAGCCTCCCCGATACGCGCAGGGGCGAGGGTGATATCTAAGATATGGTCGCGGTGGCGGTTCTCCACCACGTCAAACGCCGAGATATCCCCGCCGACACCGCGCGCAACGACCACGGAAATCTCGCAGCCGAAATCGACAAAGCCTTCCAACACCAGCGGCTTCGGTGCAAGCGCAGCAAACGCTGGACCCAGATCACCCGGGCTGCGCAGCATCGCCTGCCCCTTGCCATCATAGCCCAATCGTGTGGTTTTCAGCACTGCAGGCAGCCCCAACTCCGCCACGGCGGCTTCGAGCTCCGCCGGAGAATTCACGCAGCGCCAAGGTGCCGTTGGCACGCCGGCAGCGTTGAGAAAACTTTTCTCCGCCACCCGATCCTGGCTCAACCGCAACACGTTGGGCGAAGGCCGCACCGGACGCAGCGAGGCGAGCAGGTCGAGCCCTTCAGCGGAGATGTTCTCAAACTCGAATGTCACCACATCCACGCACGCGGCGAAGGCGCGCAGCATGTCGGGGTCTTCGTAGTCACCAAGCGTGACGCCGGCACTCACTTGCGCGGCGGGGCTATCGGCTTCCGGGGTGAGGATGTGGCAGCGATAGCCGAGGCGCGCGGCAGCCAGTGCGGACATCCGCCCCAATTGCCCGCCGCCGACGATGCCGATAGTGCTGTTCGGAGGAAGTGCGCTCATTCGGCTGGAGACGGTACCGGCGTTTGGCCAACCGAGGCGGTCTGTGCCGCGCGATGCGCTTCGAGGCGTGCCAGCAATTCCGGATCGTTGCCCGCCAAGATGGAAGCGGCGAGCAAGGCCGCGTTCACCGCCCCGGCGCGGCCAATGGCGAGTGTGCCAACCGGAATCCCAGCGGGCATCTGCACGATGGAGAGCAGGGAATCCATACCCTTCAGCGCTTGCGTCTCCATAGGCACGCCAAGCACCGGCAATGTTGTCATCGCCGCTGTCATGCCGGGCAGATGTGCTGCCCCGCCGGCACCGGCGATAATCACTTTCACGCCGCGCGCACGGGCGTTCTGCGCATGCTCAACCAGCCGCTCCGGCGTACGATGCGCCGAGACAATGCGCACCTCATGCGGGACTTGCAGCGCCTCCAGCGTGATCGCTGCGTGATGCATCACCGGCCAATCCGACTGGCTGCCCATGATGACGGAAACCAATGGGATCATGCGATATTGTCCGGGATAAGACGGGATTCGAGCCAGGCGATTTCGTCCTTAAGCAGCAGCTTGCGCTTTTTCAGGCGCACAAGATGCAGCTGATCCACTGGCCCGGCCTCCGCCACGCGGGCAATCACGGTGTCCAGATCGCGATGTTCGCTGCGCAGCTCATGCAGTTTGCGCAGCAGCGAGTCCCGGTCGGTCAGCATGAATGCGTCCTGTTGTGATCTGGGTGGGCATGCGGGGAAACGAATCTTGCAGCCGATGCTGATTCCCATGGAATTGGCAAGCGCATTGGCGTTACGCTTTGATGGCACCTCGCAACACGGTGCGGGGCTGCCATCAAATCTTCCTTTGAGGAGGCAATATGAGCCTGCAAGCACGTCTGGAGAGTCTCAAGACCCGTCACGCCAGCATCGATCATCGGATCGTCCTTGAAGACCAGCGACCACGACCTGACAATGCGACCCTCGCGAAACTGAAGCTTGAAAAACTCAAGCT
>CAIZGT010000046.1 GCA_903932545.1 uncultured Rhodospirillales bacterium | reverse complement strand
GCGTGCCGCCGAGCTTGTAGCGGAACGGATCCCACATAATCGGATCCAGCCCCACCAAGCGCGGGGCGAGATGGCCGATGGGGAAGAATTGCACGAACTCCATATCGATCAACTGCGCCCCGGCCCGCAGCGCCAGCGCATAGCCATCACCGCCCATGTTCAGTGATGCGGAGTTGCGGCCGTATAACCGCGTAAGGCCACCTGTGGCGATAATCACAGCTTTTGCCGCCAGCGTTACCGGCGCTCCGCTGAGCATATCGATCGCCGTCGCCCCGCTTGCAGCCCCATCTGACAGCGCGATATCGACGACCATCAAATCGCCAATGCGCCTGATCTCCGGCGTGTTCTTCACCCGCGTGCGCAGGGTTTTCGAAACGGCCGGCCCAGTGTTGAGAAAATCCACATACACGCAGCGCGGCCGGTCATGCCCTGGCGCATGGGCCTGCTTGATGTGCCCATCCTCCCGCGCCCAGCCGACTTTCCACACATCCATCTCGCGGATACGCGCAACGCCCTCTTCGCAGAGAATCGCCGCGAGTGCTTCGTCACACAGGCCTTGCCCGGTTGCGCGGGTGTCTGCGAGATGATGTTCCCAGTGGTCGGCGCATTGCTCGCCCACAGCAGCGGCCACCGTCATCATCGCCATCACCGTCGCACCGCCGCGCCCGATCAGGCTGCGATCCACAAGCAGCACGCGCGCGCCCGCCTTGGCGGCTTCAAGGGCGGCATACATTCCCGCCCCACCCGCGCCGATAATCAGAACATCCGTCTCAAGATGGGTCATGCTTCGACCTTGCCACCCTTGCGACGCTACTGCACGCCTTTAGAGATGCGCAATGCGGCGAGCGATTCAGGCAGTACGGGCGTGGCGTGGGAGAGACCCATTATCAGTGATGGGCCAGGATTTCGCCCAGGAATTGCTTCGCGCGCGGATGGCTCGGGAATTTGAAGAACATATCCGGCGGCGCCTCTTCCAGAATTTGCCCGTCGGCCATGAAAATCACCCGATCCGCCACCTGTCGCGCGAAACCCATTTCATGCGTGACGCAAATCATCGTCATGCCGTCTTGTGCCAAGCCGATCATCGTATCGAGGACTTCCTTGACCATTTCAGGATCAAGCGCCGAAGTTGGCTCATCAAACAGCATCACCTTGGGCTGCATACACAACGCACGGGCAATCGCCACGCGCTGCTGCTGGCCGCCAGAGAGTTGGGCAGGGAATTTGTCGGCCTGATTGCCGATATGCACCCGATCCAGATAGCGCCGCGCAGTGGCCTCGGCCTCGGCTTTGCTTGTGCCACGCACGCGCATCGGGGCGAGCATGCAGTTTTGCAGCACCGTCATATGCGGGAACAAATTGAAGCTCTGAAACACCATGCCAACTTCTTGGCGCACGATGTCGATGGCTTTTTGATTGTCGGTCACCGACACGCCATCCACCACAATGCGGCCCTTCTGGTATGCTTCAAGGTGATTGATGCAGCGGATCAGGGTGGACTTGCCAGAGCCCGAGGGGCCGCAGATCACCATGCGTTCGCCCTGTTGCACGGCGAGGTCGACATCGCGCAACACGTGCACGTCACCAAACCATTTGTTGACGCCGCTGAGTTGGATGATGGCTTGGCTCATGACATGGGGCTCGACGTTGGCATGTAAGGC
>CAIZGT010000045.1 GCA_903932545.1 uncultured Rhodospirillales bacterium | reverse complement strand
AGTTCCCGCCCGCCGAGGGCAGCGGCGAGTTCCAGCGGATCGGCGCTGGCGTGCAATGCCACCGCGCGGTCAATCGCGTGTTGTTTGCGCAACAGCCCGGCATCATCCACGCCGGTGCCGCGCCCCGCCCACTCAGCGCCGGTGCCGCCGAACAAGCCGGCGGCGAGGGAAGCGGCGGCGGTGGTGTTGCCGATGCCCATCTCGCCCAGGCACAGCAGATCGGTGGCTGGCGAGACCGCGTTGAAGCCGATCTGCACCGCTTCGAGAAACGCTGCATGATCCATCGCCGGGGCAATGGTAAAATCCGCCGTTGGCGTGTCGAGCCGGATTGGAATGATTTGCAGCAGGGAGCCTGCAATGCGGGCGATCTGATTGATCGCCGCCCCGCCGGTGGCGTAGTTGCGCACCATTTGTTGGGTGACATCGGGCGGGAACGGCGAGACGCTCTGCGCCACCACGCCGTGATTGCCCGCAAAAATCAATGTCTCCACCCGGCCCAGGCGCGGCACATCGTGCTGTTGCCAGCGGGCAAGCCACGCCAGCAGAGACTCCATGCGGCCGAGGCTGCCACCGGGTTTGGTAAGTTGGTCCTGACGCGCCATCACTGCCTGCGCCGCGCTGTCGGAGCCGGTCGGCAGATCGGCGCAGACAGCGCGCAGCGCGTCGAGATTGGAAAACTGCTTCATGGCGCTGGATCCTGTGAGGCGATAGCGTGAAAAAATGTGCCGCTGACATAGCCGCGCTGCCCACCGGCGGGGCCGAGTTGCGCGCCTTGGCCGTCGATCAGCGTGGCGAAGGCAGCATCGGGGCTGGTTTCGACTTGCGAGGCATAATGGAACTCATGCCCGCGCCAAACCGTGCCGCGGCGGCCAAGCGGACCGTCGCTGAGCAGCGTGGCTTCGCGATAGCCCAGATGCAGGCGGCGCTTGGCAAAGCTGGTGTGATGACCGAGTAAGCCCGCCATTGGGTGGCGCGCGCCATGCGCGTCTTCCAAGGTTTGGCCCAGCACCATGAAGCCGCCGCACTCACCGTGAACCGGGCGGGTTTGCGCAAAATGGGCGAGCCCTGCGACAAAATTGCCAGCCGCGGCGAGGGCAGGGGCGTGCAATTCGGGATAGCCACCAGGGAGCCAGCAAATATCGGCCTGCGCGGGCGGCGCTTCATTGGCAAGCGGTGAGAACGGCAAAATCTCAGCGCCTGCCGCCCGCCACGCACGCAGCAAATGCGGATAGAGGAATGTGAAAGCGCGGTCCTGCGCCAAGGCGATGCGCTGGCCGGGCGGCTTGCTGTGATGCGTGGTGGGCGGCAAACGCCACTGTTCGGCGAGCCCCAGAATGCCATCAACATCGCATTGCGCCTCGATCGCATCGGCAAGGCGGGTGAGATGGGCTTCAAGGTTGCCATGCTCGCTGGCTTGCACCAGTCCCAGATGCCGCTCCGGCAAGCTCAGCTTTGCATCGCGCATCAGGCAGCCGAGCACCGGGATGCCGAGTGGGGCCAGCGCCTGCTCCACGCCCAGGCGGTGGCGCGCGCTTGCCACCTGATTGAGCACGATGCCCGCAACCCGCACCCCAGAATCATGCGTGGCAAAGCCCCGCGCCACGGCGGCGGCGGATTGCGACTGGCCGGACACGTCGAGGATCAGCAACACTGGCAGGCTGAACAGCCGCACCAGATCGGCTGACGCACCCGTTCGATTGGCTTCGGCTTGAACGCCGTCGAACAGCCCCATCGCTGATTCGATCACCACGAAATCGGCATCGGCGAACGCTGCATGCGCCACAGCACCCAGCACCGCAGGCGGCATCGCCCAAGTGTCGAGATTGGCCCCAGCGGTTCCGGTGGCGGCGGCGTGAAAGGCCGGGTCGATATAATCCGGCCCAGATTTACCCGCACGCACCGCAACGCCGCGACGGCGCAACGCTGCGAGCAGGCCTAGCGTAATGGTGGTTTTGCCTGACCCTGAACGCGGTGCGGCCAGAATTAGTCCGCGCGGTGTCATCGTGCTGCACTCCGCGTATAACCAATCCAATGGGTGATTCGCACAAACTTCGATCCGGCTGGACCACTGGCGCCTGCGCCACCGCAGCGGCGAAAGCGGCGTGGAGTGCGCTGTGTGGTGCGGGGTTCCCTGATCCGGTTGAAATCGTTCTGCCACGCGGTGAGCCCGTTGCCTTCGTGTTGGCCGAGAGTGGGTT
>CAIZGT010000044.1 GCA_903932545.1 uncultured Rhodospirillales bacterium | reverse complement strand
CGCGTCGCCGTGAAGGTTGTTGAAGGTGAGCGCACCCGCGTTCAGAACTTCGAAGGCGTTTGCATCGCCCGTTCCAACAAGGGGCTGAACAGCAACTTCACCGTGCGCAAGATCAGCTACGGCGAAGGCGTGGAACGCGTGTTCCCGCTTTATGCGCCGACGATTGCCGAAATCGCTGTGGTGCGTCGCGGCGATGTGCGTCGCGCGAAGCTGTATTACCTGCGTGGCCGCAGCGGCAAGTCGGCGCGTATTGCCGAACGCGCGCGCGAAGTGCCGAAGCCGGTTGTCGACGCGGCAGAGTAATACGCAGGGCGGGTTGTGGACCCGCCCTACGAGTGATGTGAGTCCGAGGGAGAGAACGCAGATGCCAACAACAAAACCGAGAACCTTATTCGACAAAGTGTGGGATGCCCACGTGGTCGAACAGCTTTCGGATGGCACTTGCGTCCTCTACATCGACCGTCATTTTGTGCATGAGGTGACCAGCCCGCAGGCGTTTGAAGGTCTGCGCCTCGCTGGCCGTTCAGTGCGCCGGCCCGGTGGTACGATCGCGGTAGTGGACCACAACATCGCCACCGACAGCGATCGCACTCAGCCGATTGTTGAGGAAGAAAGCCGCATTCAGGTTGCCACACTCGAACAGAATGTGCGCGATTTTGGCGTGCCGTATTTCCCGGTGACGGATGCGCGCCAGGGCATTGTGCATGTGATCGGCCCGGAGCAGGGCATCTCGCTGCCCGGCTTCACCATCGTTTGCGGTGACAGCCACACCTCCACGCATGGTGCGATGGGCGCGTTGGCATTTGGCATCGGCACGTCTGAGGTTGAGCACGTGCTCGCCACGCAAACGCTGTTGCAGAAGCCTGCGAAGAATTTGCTGGTGCGGGTGGATGGTGTGCTTGGCGCGGGGGTGACTGCCAAGGACATCGTGCTGGTGGCGCTGCTGATCTTTGTCTTTGACTACGGGCTGCTGTTCTGGGCTGAGCAGCGGGTGCCCTCGGGGATTGCCGCGGTGATGATGGCGACGATTCCGGTGTTCATGACGCTGGCAGAGATTGTTTTTCTGGGCACGCAGCGGATGACGGTGCGGCTGGGGCTGGGGCTGCTGGTGGGCGTGGCCGGGGTGGTGGTGCTGATCAGCCACTCGCTGAACCTGGGCGGGGCGGCGATTGAGACGGCGGGCGCGGTGGCGCTGGTGTTTGCCTCGCTGAGCTGGGCTGTGGCCTCGATACTGACGCGGCGGCTGCCGCTGCCGGTGTCGAAGGGGATCAGTTCGGGCGCGCAGATGCTGGCCGGGGGAGTGATGCTGCTGATGGCTTCGGCGGGACTGGGGGAGTGGCGCGGGCTGCGGCTGGGGAGTGTTTCGAGCGGAGCGTGGTTTGCGCTGGTTTATCTGATCGTTGTGGGGTCGATTGTGGGGTTCACTGCGTATTTGTGGCTGCTGCATCATGAGTCGCCGACGACGGTGGGGACATACGCGTATGTGAATCCGGTGGTGGCGGTGCTGCTGGGATACCTGGTGGGCGGCGAGGCGCTGGGTGCCCGGACGGTGGCGGGAACGCTGCTGGTGCTGGTGAGCGTGGTGACGATTACGACGCGGCGGAAGACTGCGTAATTGAGGGAAGGGCGGTAAGCTGAAGGTATGTTTACTGGGATTGTAGAGCGGACGGGAACAATTGTTTCCCTGGTGGATCTGGGCGGGGTAAGG
>CAIZGT010000043.1 GCA_903932545.1 uncultured Rhodospirillales bacterium | reverse complement strand
CGCCGTCTGCCCCTTGGCGAGCGCGGTTTTGCGATGCTCGTCAATCCGCCGCTTCATCGCGGCAATATCGGCCACGGCCGCGAAATCGAGGTGGCGGCGCCACACGAACGGGCGGATGGCGTCAAGAAAGCCTTGGCCGAGCGCCAGATCGCCCGCCACCGGGCGCGCCTTCAGCATCGCCGCACGCTCCCAATTCTGCCCCATGCTTTCGTAATAAACGATGGCGGCATGCACGCTCAGGCTGGGCGGGGTTGCCGCCGGATCGGGGCGCAGACGCAGATCGGTGCGAAAAACATAGCCATTTGCGTCTCTTGCCTCCATCAAGGTGACGAGATTGCGCGCCAATCTGCTAAACCAATTTGTGCATTGCTCGCCGCGATAGATTCCGGCCTGCGGATCGTGGAGGAGTACGAGATCGATATCCGAGGAATAATTCAGCTCGCGCGCGCCCAGCTTTCCCATCGCCAGCACCACAAATCCGCTGCCGCGCTCGGGATCGTCTGGGTTGAGCAGATGCAGATCTCCCCGGTCGTGGCCCGCCCGCAGCAGATGCGCGACGGATTTGCGCAAGGCGATTTCAGCCAGATCAGACAACGCGGCTGTAACGCGCTCCAACGACCAGACGCCGCCGATATCGGCGAGTGCGGTGGCCAACGCAACCTGCCGCTTGGCACGGCGCAAACTCATCGCCAGCACGGCTTGCGACACATTTGGCTTCAACGCCTCAATCTGCGCCAATGCGCGGCTGACGGCGACCAGCGGCCCTCGTTGCAGCACCAAGCGCAGAGTCGCAGCCTCGCGCACCGCGAGCTCAGCCAGATACGGCGCGTTGCCACCCAAAGCTGCCAACACCACGCGCGCCGAGCCGGCGGCGAGCTTGGCCTCGGCCTTGCCTTGCTCGGCAAACCGCTCCACCAACCGCGCGGCGGCGGCGGGGTCGGCGGGGCGCGGCCAGGGATGCGGCCAAAGACGAGAACGGTAATGCGAGCTGTTCATATGAGAGGCTGGACATGCGGCTGACGCCTGGTCAAGCCACTCGCAACGCGGCACGTGGTGCAGCCGAGGCTGTCGGTCGTGCCGGGCGGTTGGTGCATAGGCTTGTGCAGTTGATTGTGGTGCTGGCGATCGTGGCGCTGGTGGCGATTGCCGTTCTTGCGATCCGCCTTGGGCAAGGCCCGCTGCCGATTGCCGGGCTTGCGCGTCAGATTGCCCTGCAAGCCAGCGATGCCAGCCAAACCGTGAGCATCGGCGGGGCGGAGCTGACGTGGCAAGGTATGCATGGCGGGCTTGATCGCCCACTGGACATCGTGCTGCGCGACGTTGCGCTGAGCACCGCCGATGGTGACACCGCCTTGAGCGTGAAGCGCGCGGAAGTCTCGCTTTCTCTGCTCGAACTGTTCCTCGGTCGCGTGGTGCCACGTGCAGTGGCATTGGATCAGCCCAACCTTGATATTGATCTGCTGCGCCGTATCAGCACCTCGGACGCGCCATCGGATTGGCATGCGCAACTCGCAAGCATGCTGCAAGATCTGCGCGCACCGGCGTCTCGCGTCAGTGGGCGGGTGGGTCAATTGGAGCGGATCAAGCTCACGCATGCGCAGCTGGGCTTGCACGACGACGCGTTGGGTTTGCGCGGTAGCCTGAACGATGTGAGCATCGATTGGCTGCGCGCCGCGCGCGGCGGGGCACGCTTTCAGGTGTCGGCCACGCTCAATCTTGGCGGCGGTCAGGTGGCTTGGCGCAGCACGGGCGCGTTGCTCGCTGAATCTGGTGATCTGGTGCTCGATCTGGCGACTGACCGCTTCAATCCTGCTTGGCTCGCATCAGATTCAACGCTGCTCGCCCCGCTGAATACAGTGCAAATGCCGCTAACGATCGCCGGCACGTTGCGGCTTGATCCGCAATTGGCGTTGCGCAGCGCGGCCTTGGATGTGACGGCGGGGCACGGCAGCTTGCTCATCGGTGACGGCGCGTTGCCGCTGCGCCACGGCGCGATGCATGCTGATATGACGCCGGACAGCTTGGTGCTGCAACTGCGCGACGCCACGCTGCAAGCCACCGACACCAGCACGCCGACGCATATATCCGGCCAAATCAACGCCAAGCTGCTCACGCCGGGGCGAGACCAGCTTGCGGCTGAGGTGAAGCTGGATATCGATCAGGTGCTGATCGATGATCTTCTCCCGCTCTGGCCTCTGGGGATTGGTGGGCCGGGAACCCGCCCATGGATCGTTGTCAACGCCCATAACGGCGCGCTGCACAACGGGCATGTGGCGCTCAGCCTCACTGCGCCGATTGATTTTTCCGATGCGGTGCTCACCAAAATCAGCGGTGGGATTGACGGCACCGATATCAGCGTCTCATGGCTGAGCCCAGTGCCGCCGGTGGAGCACACCAACGCGCATTTGGTGTTCATTGACCCCGACACACTCGACATTCTGCTCAGCGCAGGCCAACAGGCTGGCACGCAATTGGTGACCAAGCAGGGCAAACTGCGCTTCACCGGGCTGGCTGGCCACGACCAGTTTATGGCGCTGGACGCTGATTTGAGCGGCCCGTTCGCAGACTTGCTCAAACTGCTCCACCACAAGCGGATTGGTCTGCTCGACAAACGCCCGATCCCGATCAATGACCCAACCGGACAGATCACCGGCAAACTCACGGTCGCCATGCCGCTGAAGAACAGCCTTGATATGGACGAGGTGGCATTGCGCGGGGTTGGTCAACTCACTGATGCGCATATCGGCGGCATCGCGGCGGGGCGTGACCTTGAGCACGCCACAATGCGCTTTGACGTGAGCAATGCCGGCCTGTCTTTGGCAGGCAACGCCGAAGTGGCAAATTTGCCCATTGGCGTCAACGCGGTGATGGATTTCCGCCCCGGCGGCCCGGCAGAAGTTTTGGAAAAGGTCGATGTTATCGCCAGCTTCACCGGCGAGCAATTGACGAAGCTCAACGCCAACCCAGACCAGATGCTGTCCGGTAGCGGCAGCGCAGTGTTGACTTATCAGGAGCGTCGAAGCGGCAAGAATGATCTGGCGATCAGCGTTGATCTCACCAACGCGGCAATCGCGGACACGATGATGGCCTGGACCAAAACCGCAGGCAGCGCCGGGCAAGCCTCATTGCATGCCGAGTTGCGGGGCGGGCAGATCACCGTGATTGACGATCTGCGCGCCAGCGCACCGGAGTTGGTGCTGCGCGCGCATGCCAATATGGACGCGGGCAAGCCCAATGTGCTGCTGCTCGACACCCTCAAGATTGGCCAGGCCACTGATATCAGCGGCACCATCCGCCTCCCAGCCAAGCCGGGTGCGGCATTCGATGCCAATCTGTCCGGCCCAGCGTTGGATGTTTCAAGCCTACTCACGCATCACGACGCCACACCGCAGAGCAAAGTGGCGCAGAGCAAAGGCCCGGCCTATCACATCAACCTGCATGCTGATCGTATGACGATGGCCAACAAATTGGTGTGGAAGAACGTGGCCGCCGACATGTCCAGCGATGGCTGGATCACCACCCAAGCCGACGTGTCAGCGCAGGCCGGCAGCGGCAAGATGATGCTGCTGATCACGCAACAGCCCAACGGGCGGAAGCTGCAAGCCACGGCCGATGATGCGGGCGCTATGCTCAACGCGCTGGATATCTCGCATCATGTCGAGGGCGGCACGCTTGCGGCGGATGGGCAATATGACGACAGCAATCCTACGCATATGCTGAGTGGCACGGCGACGATGGAGAATTTCCGCCTGCCCAACGCGCCGGTGATCGGCCAGTTGCTCCAGGCGATTCAGAAGGGCCGGCCGGCGCGCAATGTCTACACGCTGGCGACGCTGTTAGCGGGAATCTGGATCCTCGGCTGCGG
>CAIZGT010000042.1 GCA_903932545.1 uncultured Rhodospirillales bacterium | reverse complement strand
CCACCGGCGCAGACGCCACCCCGCGAGGCGCGCCGAGGCGGTGTTAACCTGTCGCTGGGCAAGGTTGAACGATTCGACCAGGCCCCGGCTGCGCGACACCAGAATGATCTGGACGCTGATATTCAGATCAGCGGGGCGGAAGTTGGGCAGGATTGGCTCAAGCAGTTGCATGGCTGGTGGATCGACCATCGCCGCTATCCATCCGAGGCTGTGGCAAACAATGAGGAAGGCGACGTGGTGATCCGCTTCGATGTCGCCAAAAGCGGCCTCACGTCGCATACCGAGTTGCTGCAATCCTCAAGGTCGCAATGGCTGGATGCCGCGGCGATGAGCACGTTCAATCATGCTCATCTCCCACCGCTGCCGCCGACCACGCCCGAAGACCACGCAACGATTACGATCACGATCCGCTATTTGCTGTATTAGGTCGCCATAGCTGCAAGGTCAGTGCGTTCAACACTACGGACAGCGATGAAAACGCCATCGCCCCGCCCGCCAGCATCGGATTGAGCATTCCCATGCTCGCCAGCGGAATCGCGATGGCGTTGAACACGAAAGCCCAACCCAGACCGCGCCAGATGGTGCGTTGGGTGCGGCGGGCGATGTCAATAGCCGGGCCAACCAGTGCCGGATCAGGACGCAGGAGTACAATCGCCGCGGCATTCATCGCCACATCGGCGCGCCCAGCCATTGCGATGCCCAGATCCGCCTCGGCCAAAGCGGGCGCGTCATTGATGCCGTCGCCGACCATCGCAACCTTGCCAGTCTTGCGCAGGCTCGCCACGTGCGCCGCCTTCTCAGACGGCAATACGCCGCCAATCGCCTCATCGAGCCCCAAATTGCGCGCCATCGCCGCCACACTGGCCGGATTGTCACCGCTCAGCAGGACGCAGCGCATCCCCTGCTTTCGCAACGCCCGGATCGCGGATGCGGACGAGGCTTTGGCAGCGTCGGCAAAGCCAAACACGCCGAGCAGGCGCAGCTGCGGCTCCACTTCAAACAGGAAAGAAACGCTGCAGCCCTGCGTGCGCAGTTCGTCCGCGACAGTGGCCAACGCCCCCTCCGACAGACCTGCCTGTGTGAGCATGGCTGCCGAGCCAAGCTTCAATGCGCGCCCCGCCACCGTGCCACCAACGCCAAAGCCAGGATATTCCTGCATATCGTGACAAACCGGCGCGGGCTTCGCCGCCGCTTCCATCAAGGCTATCGCCAACGGATGCAGGCTGCCCGCCTGCAAGCCAGCGGCAAGGCTGAGCATTGCCTCGTCAGCCAAACCGACCACCGCATGATGAGCAATCAGACGGGGCTTGCCTTCGGTCAGCGTGCCGGTTTTGTCGAACACGATGCTGCGAATTCCGCCCGCCTGCGCAAATGCCGCGACATCGCGGATCAAAATGCCATGCCGCGCCGCTGCCCCCAGCCCCGCCATCACAGCAGCCGGGGCGGCGAGGCCGAGCGCACAAGGACAAGCGATGACCAAGACAGACACGGCATTGACGATGGCGAGCGCAAACCCAACGCCCTCCCACAGCCAAAATCCAAGCGTGCCACACGCGATCAGAAACACCGCTGGCACGAAATACAGACTGATCTGATCCGCCAAACGCTGCACCGCAGGCTTGGCTGCTTGGGCCGCCT
>CAIZGT010000041.1 GCA_903932545.1 uncultured Rhodospirillales bacterium | reverse complement strand
GAGTTGACGTTGCGGATCGACATCACAGGCCCCTCGAAAGTGGACATGCCGTAGAAGCCGACTGCGGTTACCGAGAAGCGCAGGCCAGGGTCAGTGCGCAGCTTGTCCCACGCGCCGGAGAGCGTCATCAGGCCGTTGATCATGCCACCCCAAGACGGCATCCACAGCATGATGGAGAACGCCATACCCAAATTCTGCGTCCAATCCGGCAGAGCGGTATAGTGGAGGTGATGCGGACCAGCCCACATATACAGAAAGATCAACGACCAGAAGTGGAAGATCGACAGACGATATGAGTAAACTGGGCGGTTCGCGGCCTTGGGGATAAAGTAATACATCATTCCCAGGAAGCCAGCGGTCAGGAAGAAGCCCACGGCATTGTGGCCATACCACCACTGCAACATCGCATCCTGCGCGCCGGAGAAGGCGGAGTAGCTCTTGGCACCAAAGAATGACACCGGCACCGACAGGTTGTTACCCAGATGCAGGATCGCAACGGTGACGAAGAAGGCAAGATAGAACCAGTTGGCCACGTAGATATGCGGCTCGGTCCGCTGCAGCAACGTGCCGATGAACACCACCGTCACGAGCACCCAAATTACCGTCAAAAACAGGTCGAGATGCCATTCCGGCTCGGCGTATTCGCGGCCTTCGGTGTAGCCCATCACGTAGCTCAGCGCCGCCATGACGATGAAGAACTGATAGCCCCAGAAGATGAAATCACTGAGCGCGCGGCCGCCGAACAGGCGGGTGTGGCAGGTGCGTTGGACGACATACAAGGCGGTGCCGTAGAGCATCGAGCCACCGAAGGCGAAAATCGCAGCCGACGTGTGAACCGGGCGCAGGCGGCCGAAATTGGTAAAGGAATAGCCCAGATTGAGTTCCGGCCAGGACAATTCAGCGGCGAGGTAGCAACCCACCAGGAACGCCACAATCGCCCAGAACATTCCCGCAATCACAAATTTGCGGACAACGTCTTCGTTGTAGTCCACCGGGGTCAGTTTGACGCGCGGATGTTCTGCGGTGTCGAACGTGTCTTTCAAAACGCTGAAGCCGAAAACGAAACTGAATGCCGCAAGGCTCCAACCGAACAACACCATCTCGCCGTCCTCACCGCGAGCGGCAAAGAGCAGCCCCAGCAGGCAGAGCGGTATCATCAGATACCCCACCACCGAATTCGCAATTCTTTCCTTCATAAGCCTTGATCCCTAACGCAAGTGACGACCTGTTCCGCCCTGGACATTGCCATTTTGCAATGCAGCGAGATTTGACGTGGATCAAGGTCAGGCAGATTGAACAATCGCAGGGCTAGGGGGGCGAGGGAGCGAGATATGGTCGATCACAACCTGATGTTGAGTGCGATTTGTGGCCCAGATGGCGCGCCACAGGGTTGGGCGTTGCTCTCGGCGCTGTTTATTGCTGGGTTGTTTGGTAGCGTTGCACATTGTGTGCCGATGTGTGGGCCGTTCGTGTTGGCGCAGGTCTCGCAGAACTGGACAAAGATTGAGTTATCAAAGATTTGTCCACGACAACGGCTGCGCCAGGGTGTTCTGCTGCCTTACCATCTTGGCCGATTGCTAACCTATTCTGTGCTGGGTGCGGTGGCGGCAATGTCGGGCGCAGTGCTCCAGACCGTGCCTGGTTTGGGATGGATACCAAGCGCTTTGCTGATCCTGGGTGCTGTGCTGATGCTGGGTCAGGCGCTCAAGCGGTGGGGGGTGAGCATGCCCGGACTGTCACCGAATTTAGGCTTCAGCCGCCTCGCCAACCGGGTGGATCGCAGCACCAAGCTGGGCGGATTTCTGTTCGGACTCGTGTTGGGATTTTTGCCCTGCGGCTTTCTTTACGCAGCCTTGGCAGTGGCAGCATCAAGCGGCAGCGCGCTCACCGGCGCTGGCGCGATGCTGGCGTTCGGCGCGGGCACGATGCCGAGCTTGATCGGGCTTGGCGTGATGGGGCAGTTGTTTGGGC
Source organism: uncultured Rhodospirillales bacterium (assembly GCA_903932545.1). Classification (GTDB taxonomy): domain Bacteria; phylum Pseudomonadota; class Alphaproteobacteria; order Acetobacterales; family Acetobacteraceae; genus CAIQQQ01. Next base: position 3,155 of record CAIZGT010000041.1, on the reverse strand, counting down.
GCGATTGGGCGCGGTTTGGCCCGGCACTGTTGATGCTGAATGCGGCGGTCTTGCTGCTGATGGCATGGCTGCGGCTTGCGGCGTAGCGTGCTGATCTCGTTGGAATTGGCAGCCTACGGCAATTCATCCTTCTGTGGCAGAAGCGCATAAGGTTCCATCAACGCCCAGACATGGGCAGGCACCATCAGCTTGAGTCGGGCGGGGAATTTGGCGCGCAGATGTAGAATCGTTTCAGCCGCCTTCATTTCCACCCGTGCGCGGGCGAATTCCAGGCCACGCGGGCCAATTTTGGGCATCAGCCAGCCCATCAAGGGGCGCAACCAATTCGGCATTGCTCGCAACGGCAGTCCACCGGCGGCCAGCTTGGTGTTGGCGATGAAACCCGCCACCGCGCTGGCTCGCTTACCGGCTGAACCTGGTGCCTGGGTGATCACATCGCCACCCAGCAGATCAAGCATCTCTTGGCCGCGATCATTGCGCACGATCAGCCATTGCTCGCCTTGGCCTGCCATGTAGCCGACCGTGATATCTGCCAGCGCGTTGGTGTAATCCACGCAAGTGCGACAGGTGAGCGGGAAAAAGTCACTTGGCAGCTTTGATATTGGCAGCAAGAGAAACGGTATCCGTCGCGTGCGGCCGTCTTGATAGCGCAGTTCGACATGGTAATCGGCGCAGAATTCCAGATATGTGATCGTTTTGGGATTGTCGTCCAACAGGTTCAGAAATGTGTGAAAATTCTCGGTGGTCGTGTTGTCTGAACACGGCGTGCCGATGACGTATATCCGCTCGAAGCCCAAATCCTGTTCGAGTTTGCGCAGCGCATGCACCTGACAGGGAATTCCGATAATGGCCACGCGGCGGTAGCCCTTGGCCCGTGCAGGTTCGAGCAATGCCAGCAGCGGCGCATATCCCATGCGCATGCCGCGCACCTGTGCCATCGCCTCGGGCGCGGTGACAATCACCGGCATCGGCTTCCAATGATCCGCCGGATCGGGCGCCATTGTCAGAACGGCCTGCACACGCCCGGACGCGAGCAGGCGCTGCGCGATGGAGGTGGTGATGCCGGTCCATTGCGCGCCCTCGGCCGGTTGCGCCATGCGGGCGCGGAGCATGCGTTGATAGGGCCCAAAGAAACGCTCATCTCCCACCGCAAAATCCCTCGCGCGACCATGCACTTGGCGCTCGGTGGCGGGATAATCCGGTTGGATGAACTGGCAGGCGCTGGCGCAGGCCTTGTGATCGGCCATGCGCGAGACGCCGCAATCGGTGCAAAGCCCACGCTCGGCGGCAGCCGGCAGGGCAGGCGCCCAGATTGCGCTCGCCACATTATTGTCAACCATGAGCGATCATCCCTGCGCAGCCTGTCAACATTGTATGACAGTTTTCGACGCGTCGCCTAGACAGCGCGGCGAATTGGCAACGCGATTGAAAAACGTCTGCTGAATGTTTGTCGAAAGCAGCGACAGGAGATGAAGCGCCTGTTAACCTTCGACGCTCATGATGACGGGCCAGCCCCTCTGCCACAGGCGGAAGGCGATTGTGGTGCGAGCTGGGGAACTGAAGACGCGTGTCGAAACCTGCTGCAATTGACGAAATGGTGGACGGTAGAGGTGGTCTCAGACCGCACTGGCGCAGCCTTATCGGCACGTTCTCAGCCTTTGGTGAGGGCAGGCTGGAAGAACGCGCCGCGCGGTTGCGGCGCGCGTTCGAGGAGGAAGGCGTCACCACGGTGCTGCCGGGTGCTTCGTCAACCGATCAGGCTTGGCGCTGCGACCCGGTGCCTTTGCCGATTTCCGCGGCTGAGTTTGCCGCCATCGAATCTGGCTTGGTGCAACGCGCCCGGCTGCTGGAAGCTGTGATTGATGATATCTATGGTCGGCAATCACTCCTCGCAGACGGATTGCTACCGCCCGCATTGGTCTATGCAAATTGCGGCTTTCTGCGCGCGGGCTGTGGCTTTCAGACCCGCTCACGCATGCAGTTCTATGCCGCCGACCTGATACGCGGGCCGGATGGTGCCTGGCGCGTGCTGGCAGATCGGACATCGGGCGCTGCGGGCATCGGCTTCGCGCGCGAGAATCGGCGCATGCTGTCGCGCGTGCTGCCGGAAGCGTTCCGGCCGATGCAGGTGCGCCAGCTCCGCCCATTTTTTGATTTCTGGCAAGACAGCCTGCAAAAACTTGCGCCGATGCGGATGGAGGGTCCGAACCACAACCCAACCGTGGCACTGCTGACCTCTGGCACCGGCACCACGCAATGGTTCGAGCACATGTATCTGTCGCGCGAACTTTCTTGCGCCCTCGTCGAAGGCGGTGATCTGACGGTGCGTGGCGGCATGGTCTATCTCAAAACCCTGCGCGGCTTGAAACAGGTGGATGTTTTGCTGCGGCGGATTGAGGGCGCGTCGATGGATCCGCTGGAGTTGGATCAGCGCAGCATCATCGGCATTCCCGGCGTGATGGACGCGGCACGGGCGGGCGCAATCCGTATCTCAAACGATCCTGGCACCTCGGTGGCAGAAGCCCCGGCGTTGGCGGCATTCTTGCCGGCTCTGTGCAGCCGCCTTCTCGATGAGCGGTTGGAATTGCCGTCAATTCCCACGATGTGGCTCGGTGAGGCCCGTGCGCGCTCCATGGTGCAACAAGATCCGAACCGTTGGATGATCCGCCCGGCAACCGATGGCGCGGCACATGGGATTGAGCCGGGCCTGCTGTTGCCTGCCGATCGCGCCTTGCTGATGCAAAAAATCGCGGCACGGCCCTGGGAATGGGCAGCATCGGCGGCGATTCCGCCATCCGTGGCACCATGTTTGGATGGAGATCATCTGTCGCCGATGCCGGTGGCGATCCGCATCTTCCTGGTGCAGGACAACGGTGTTTGGCGCGCTATGCAAGGTGGTTTGGCGCGCGTGATCGAGCCCGGCACGCATTTGGCGGGCAGCCTGCCGCTGGGCGGGTTATCCAAGGATGTGTGGGTTCTCAATGAGGATCGCGGCGATATCACCGGCCCGCCGCCGATGGCCTCGCCGGTGCTGCGCATTCGCCGCACCAGCGGTGATCTGCCATCGCGCGTGGCGGATAATCTGTTCTGGCTGGGACGCTACGTGGAGCGGATGGAACGCTCTGCCCGCCTGATGCGGGCGACACTGTATCGGT
>CAIZGT010000040.1 GCA_903932545.1 uncultured Rhodospirillales bacterium | reverse complement strand
GCGCCTGCGTCGGCGGGGCGCGTCGATTGCGCTGGACCCCGCCAATCCACGCCACGAGACAAGAATTTTCCCGGCAGACCGGGTGAAGGTGCAAGGCCGTTTGGTCGGATTGATGCGGCGATATTGATAGCGCCGTCGTCCCCCGCAACCCGCCGCCGCTCCTGCTATGCGCCGCCGCGGCGGGTCGCACCCGCCCTACGCCATAAACCGCCGCACCGCCGCCTCCAACATCTCGCGCCCCACAACCCACGCCGCCGCAATCGCCGCCAAATCCGCCTCCGAGCGCACAAACTCCAAAGCTTCCGGCAACCCCCGCACCGGCATCCGCACCGATTGATTAAGCGGATAATCCCGCACCCGCCATTCCGGCGCATGGGTGGTGAAGATTGAAAGGCAGGGCCGCGCAAAAGCGTCGGCCAGATGCACCATTGCGGTGTCAGTTGAGACAATCATCGCTGCGTTGGCCACCAAGCCGCATAATTCGCCAATGTCGCGGCACTCAGGTGCGGCGATCGCGCCACAATCGGCCGCACCTTGGGTGACAACTGGCAGCGACCGCATCGAACGCATCATCGCCACCAGCCTCGCCTGCACGTCGCCCGGAATATCCCGCTGCGGCATTGAGGTACGGGGGCAGAATAGAATGTAGCGATCCGGCAAACCCGCTGGCACCCTCCGCGTCACGCGCGGTGCCAGCCAGGAATTCCGGCGCAACGCCACTGGCACCGCCTCCGGCTGCAACCCGAGTTTGGCGAGGAAGTAATCAATCATCGCCACACCGCAAAAGGCGGGGTCAAACGCGAAGTCCCGAATATCGATCACCCGCGCGAACCGAGCGGCAAAATCCACCGGAATTGGCTGCGGCGGCGTTCCCGCCAGCCCGTCCGGCAACGCCGCCACATCCACGAAATCAACCGCCAAATCCAGCAATTGCTGCGTCATCGGTGAGCGCGCCGGGTGGCAGAACAGCATCGGGCGGGGCAGGGCGGCAAGGCTTTGCGCCGCAAAAGCTGCCTGCAACCCAATAATCCCATCGCCCAACGATCGCCCGAACCCGTTGAGAATGGCGAGCGACTTAGTCTTCCTCACAATCCACCACGGCGATATCGAGCAGCCGTTCGAGCACTTCCGGCTCCTGAGCGCCAGCGATGGCATGGCGGCCACCGATGACGAAGCACGGCACGCCGTTAATCCCCAGGCGATGCGCCCGCAGATTTTCGGCATGCACCGCATCAATCTCGCCATCCGAATACAAAAATCCCCGCGCCGCTTGCGGATCAACGCCGCAACTGCCGGCAATGGCGATCAGAACCTGCCAGTCGCCAATATCGCGCCCATCGGTGAAATGCGCGTCATACAGTGCCAGCACCATCTCTGTCCCGCGCCCATGCAGGGCGGCAAACCGCACCATCCGATGCGCGTCCACCGATGAGGGGGTGCGCCTGATCCGCTCAAACCGAAACGCGATGCCCTCGGCCGCTCCAATATCGGCAATTGAGCTGTAAAGCCGCCTGGCGCGCTCCTCGCCGCCGAATTTGCGCACCACGTAATCTGTCCGCGTCATGCCAGCGCGCGGCATATCTGGGTTGAGCAGAAACGGCCGCCACACCAGATCGGCCAGCACATCCGGCCGCCCTGACAAAGTCCGCAGCATGCGGCGCAGGCCCAGGTAGCACCACGGACACACGAGATCGTGAATAATCTCGATCGAAAGTTTCGCGCGTGGGGGTGCCAAAATATTCATTCCACACATTATCTCGCGCGCGCTGCCTTTTGCCAATCTTTGTGAATGTTGATGCGTTATCGAGATAATGCAGTAACAAAGGTGGCGGTTCACGTATGGTGCGCGGTAATGATACAAACGCAGCGTTAAATTGATCCAGAGATGATACGAAGGGAGAACGGACATTGTCCCGAAAACTTTATGAATTGGCTGGCAAAAATCCAGAATTGGTGTTCAGCCCATATTGCTGGCGCACCCGTTTTGCACTCGCGCACAAAGACTTGGAATGCGAAACCATTCCGTGGCGCTTCACTGACAAAGCGATCATTGCATTCTCCGGGCAGCCGCGCGTTCCGGTTTTGGTGGATGGTGATCGTACAATAAGCGATAGCTTCGTCATCGCCGAATATTTGGAAGAGCATTATTCCGATCACCCGCCATTGTTTCCCAGCGGCAGCGTGGCGGCCGCCCGCTTCGTCAATGCTTGGGCCGACAGCGTGGTCAATCCCGGCCTAGCGCGACTTGTGGTGACTGATATTTTCAAGATCCTGTCGCCCAAGGATCAGCCCTATTTCCGCGAAACCCGCGAAAAGCTCTGGGGCTGCACGCTTGAGGAGCTCACGGCAGATCGCGACACCACCGTTCTCGCTTTCCGCAAATCGCTGCAACCGGCGCGCATGGTGCTGAAATCGCAAACATGGTTGGGCGGTGATCAGCCGGATTATGCCGATTACGCCCTCGCCGGCTCGTTCATGTGGGCGCATTGCGTCAGCCGGTTCGCCTTCCTGGAGCCTGAGGATGTGCTGAGCGAATGGTTCGCCCGCGTGCGAGACTTGTTCGGGGGGCTGGGAGAGAACGCCAAGCGGGCGTAAATCTCTTGGCATCATGCCAGT
>CAIZGT010000039.1 GCA_903932545.1 uncultured Rhodospirillales bacterium | reverse complement strand
TAGGTCGAGTTCCAAACCGTACGGCATCCGGCACACTTTGCGGGCGCGGTCCACGGTTGGGTGAGTCATGAAGCGTTCCGGGAAATCGTCCGGCAAGGTGCCAACCAGCGGGCGGAAGCCGCAGAAGCCCCAATCATTGCCGAGTTCGATCTTCTCGATTTTCACTTCCAGCATGTCACCCGGCTCCGCGCCCTCGATGGCGACCGGGCCGGTGATGATGTGGCCGCCAGCGCGTGGCAGGCTGGATTTGTGGATTGCGGTGAGAATTTCGGGCACTTTCAGGCCGGATTCCGGCGGCGGCAGCGTTTCAGGGCCGCCAGAGACGCATTCGAGCACCACCGTCTCACCGGATTTGATCGTCAGCACCGGCGGATAGGCGGCGTCGAACATGCCCCAACGGCAGGTTTCCGGGGTTGCGGGCACGTGGTGCAAAGCCATGGTAAATTCTCCGATGCTGATCCCCCAATTGTCGGGAGACGGGCAGACTTTGGCAAGCCATGTGCCAACGCAATGCGCCATGCGGCACTTAACAAGTATTAAACTTTAGATTCGTCTTTATTAATAGACACTGTGAGTTTGGCACGGTATCGATCCGCATCGCTTAACCTTCGCCTCAAAATCGAGCGCGGCTGCCAGATGCCCAGAAGCGGGCCAGTGGATGCGCGCACATGACCAATTCCCCAATCGCCCCTTCTCCGCTCCTCATCGGCGCGATCCGCTGGGATGCTTGGTATGATCCGGCCAACGGCGCGGTGGCGCAGGCGGTGGAGGCGGATTTGCAGCCCAGCACCTACACTGCGCGCGCGCCATCGTTCACCACCGTCAATGCCAACGGCACGCTCGCCATCAATGGCGACAACACGGCGGAGATGACCCGAGAAATCCAGCTCGCGCGGGCGGCTGGCATCAATTACTGGGCGTTCGATTATTACGGGTCGGGCGACCCGATGAACAACGCGCTCCAACTTTATCTGCAAAATCCGCTGCGCAATCAGGTGGATTTTGCGCTGATCGACACAGCGGGGTGGGGGGCCACTTCCGCCAGTTTCGCCCCCCAGATCGCCCAGCGCGCAAGCTTGATGCAGCAGCCGAGCTATCAGCGCGTGCAAGGTAATCGGCCGCTATACTATCTCATGCTGCCCAACGCGCAGACGATCAGCCAATGGTGGGGCAGCAATCCCGCCAATATGAAAACGGCGCTCGACGCATTGCGCCATCAGGTGATCGCCACCACCGGGGCCAATCCCTATGTGGTGGTAATGGGCGCACCGATCCAGGCGGCGGCGTTTGCGCAGTTGATCGGGGCCGACGGGATTTCCGCCTATGCGATCACCGGCACCGACCAAAATGCGAGTTTCCAAACGCTCAGCAACACAGCCCAAGCCGGGTGGAACGCCGAACTTGCCACCGGGCTAAGCGTGGTGCCGACGGTGATGACCGGCTGGAACCCCAGCCCGCGTATCGACACGCCAGTGCCGTGGGGGTCGAGCGGCACGTCCACCTACGCCACCGCCACCCCCGCGCAAATTGCCGCTCAACTTTCCAGCGCGATGGCATGGCTGCTGGCCCATCCGGGCGGCACTGCAGGCACAGCACTGGTCTATGCGTGGAACGAGTTCGACGAAGGCGGCTGGCTCGCGCCCACCTATATCGCGGGCAATCCGGCGGGTGACACGTCACGGCTGGCAGCGATAGCGGCGGTAACGGCGCTATATCAGGGCGCGCAGGCGGTGCGCAACGCCGATGGCAGCTTCAGCATCACCCTCGGCAATGGCAGCGTGGAACGGTTCTCAGCCTCGGGGGTGCTGTTGCGCACCATCGGGGCGGATGG
>CAIZGT010000038.1 GCA_903932545.1 uncultured Rhodospirillales bacterium | reverse complement strand
TGCATCCTCGACCGCTGCAAACCTGCAGATGGATCGGTCGCCGAAGCGGTGCGTCTCACGTCGGCGGCGAAGGCAAGTTTCACCCCTGAGGATGTGTATGCCCGCGGCAGCCGCACACTGGAACGCGCGATCTCGTGGGGCACTATGCGCATGCGTACACATGTGGAAGTTGACCCAGGCATCGGCATGCGCGGGTTTGAGGGCGTTCAGCAACTGGCGAAAGACTACGCCTGGGCGATGGACATCGAGCTTTGCGTGTTTCCGCAAGAGGGCCTGCTCAACAATCCCGGCACGGACGCATTGCTGATTGAGGGTTTGCGCCGGGGAGCGCGCGTGATTGGTGCTGTGCCGTATATCGACACAAACCCACGCGGTCAGATTGACCGGATCTTTGAGATTGCACGCGAATTCGACGTTGATATCGACATGCATCTTGATATGGGTGACACCCCCGATGGTATGCAGGTGGAGTATGTCTGCCGCAAGGCTGAAGAATTCGGCTGGGGTGGCCGGGTGGCAGTAGGGCATGTGACGCAAATGTCTCTGGTCCGGCCAGCGCGGCTCGCGCAGATCGCCTCCACGTTGGCCAACGCGGGTGTGGCGGTTTCCGTGCTCCCCACCACCGATTTGTATCTGATGGGACGTAAGGCTGATCACGCCGTGCCGCGCGGTGTGACCAAAGCCGAGCCGCTGCGCGAGGCTGGGGTGTTGTGCTCGATTGCCACCAACAACGTGCTCAACCCATTCACGCCGTATGGTGATGCCAATCTGCTGCGGATGGCCAATCTGTACGCCAATGTTTGCCACGTCGCTCGGTCCGACCAACTTTCTGGCTGTCTGCAGATGGTCACGACGGATGCGGCGAAGCTCATGCGTTTGAAAGATTACGGGTTGCGTCCGGGTGCGAAGGCCGATCTTGTCCTACTAGACGCTACCGACGCCGCCACCTCGGTTGCCGAGTTGGCGCAGCCGCTTTGGGGCATGAAGTCTGGCCGGATGAGCTTTACCCGCGCGCGCCCGGTGCTGCACCACCATCACGATCATAATTGCGAACATTGAGGACACCGGAATGACTCTGCTGTCTGTACCTGTAATCGATTTGATGCCTTTTCGCACAGGTAGCGATAAAATGGCGGTGGCGCGCGCTGTTGATCGCGCGTGCCGAGATATCGGGTTTTTGGTGATCTCAGGACACGGCATTTCGCCTGATTTGGTATCGCAAACCCACCAGACCGCGACCGCATTTTTTGATCTGCCGCTTGCTGAAAAGCAGAAAGTGGCCCGCCCTGCGCCAACCGTGGCGCGTGGTTATATCGCGATGGAGGAAGAAAGCGTTGGCCGCTCCCGCGATCCGAATGCCACCGCCGGTGATCTGAACGAGAGTTTGATGATCGGCCCTGTCGATCAGCCGGATCCGGACTATGCGGCGGCAGGGCATCCACATTTCGCGCCCAATCTCTGGCCATCTCACCCCGCTGACTTGCAGCTTGTGTGGAGTGAGTATTATCGCGCCATGGGCAGCCTCGCGGAAACCTTGATGCGCATCATGGCGCTTGCTCTTGGCCATGATGAATATTTCTTCGACAAACTTGTTGATCGCCACATCCGTCGCCTGCGCGTGCGCAATTATCCCGCCCCAGCAAAACCACCGCTGCCCGGCCAGATCAGGGCAGGCGCACACAGCGACTACGGAAGCCTGACCATTCTTTGCACAGAAGATCGACCGGGCGGATTACAGGTGTTCAATGCCGCTGGAGATTGGGTAGATGTGCCGATCGTAGCTGACACATTCATCGTCAATATCGGTGACCTGCTGGCGCGCTGGACGAATGATGAGTGGGTCAGCACCCTGCACCGCGTGGTCAACCCGCCAACAGACGCAGGTGCGGCCAGTCGGCGGCAGAGTCTCGTGTTTTTCCACAACCCTAATTATGATGCGCCAGTTGAGAGCTTGGTTGCTGGCGCAGCAAAATATCCCCCCACAACGTCTGGCGCACATCTGGCCCGGCTGTTTTCGGCCACGCAGAATCCGACGCAAGTTAGAATGAGCTAAAATGCATATTGCGCGTGATAGTCGCGATGCATGATTTGCGCATTGCGTCGCAGGTCTGCGATTGGACGCCGGTCTGGCTGAATCGGAATGCGTCATGAAGTCAACAGAAGCCTTTGTTTCCGGCCCGCGCGCGCAATTGGCGGGGGCGGCAGCCGGACCACTGGCAGGCCTGAGTTTCGCGGTTAAGGATTTGATCGATATCGCTGGCGTGCCAACCGGCGGCGGCAGTCCCGACTGGCCGAGCTTTGTGGGAACGCCCGAGCATCACGCATCGGTGGTACAGACCCTACTCGACGCGGGGGCCTCGGTCATCGGCAAGACGATCACCGATGAAGTCTCGCTCGGCATTCTCGGCGAGAATGCGCATGACGGAACCCCGCTAAACCCGGCAGCCCCCGACCGCGTGCCGGGCGGCTCATCAAGTGGATCGGCCTCCGCAGTTGCCGCCAAGGCGTGCGACTTCGCGCTTGGCACGGATACTGGAGGCTCGGTCCGCGTACCGGCCAGCTTTTGTGGTCTCTACGGGATCAGACCGACGCATGGGCGCATCGATTTTACCGGCATCGCTGTGCAAGCGCCTGGCAGCGACACCTGTGGCTGGTTCGCCCGCGATGCCGCAACATTCGCGCAGGTTGGCGAGGTCTTGTTTGGATCATCGCTGCCGAACACACTCC
>CAIZGT010000037.1 GCA_903932545.1 uncultured Rhodospirillales bacterium | reverse complement strand
TCTCCAGGGCCAGGAATTGTTCGTGCAAGACCTGTATGCTGGTGCCGATCCAGAGCATCGCATCAAGGTGCGTATGGTGACGGATGCGGCTTGGAACTCGCTGTTCGCCCGCAACATGTTCATCCGCCCCACCGAGGCCGAGCTTGAAGGCTTCGAGCCGGATTTCGTCATCCTGCACGCGCCGAAATTCGAGGCTGATCCAGCCATCGACGGCTGCCGCTCCTCCACCGCCGTGATGCTCAGCTTCACCGAGCGGATGATCGTCGTGGCCGGCACCGAGTATGCGGGCGAAATCAAGAAGTCGATCTTCACCGTGATGAACTGGCTGCTTCCGGCCAAGGGCGTGTTCCCGATGCATTGCTCGGCAAACGCGGGCCGCGACGGCGACGTGGCGCTGTTCTTTGGCCTGTCGGGCACCGGCAAAACCACGCTGTCATCTGATCCGAAGCGCCCGCTGATCGGTGATGACGAACATGGCTGGTCCAACGAAGGCGTGTTCAACTTCGAGGGCGGTTGCTACGCCAAGGTGATCAACCTGTCGCAATCCGCCGAGCCGGAAATTTGGGCGGCGTCGCATCGTTTCGGCGCGGTGTTGGAGAATGTGGTGGCCGATGGCCGTGGTCGGCTTGACCTCACCGATCAGCGTTACACCGAGAACACCCGCTCGTGCTATCCGGTGGAATTCATCCCGAACTTCATCCCCTCCGGTCGTGGTGGGATTCCGAAGAATGTGGTGATGCTGGCGTGCGACGCATTCGGCGTGATGCCGCCGATTGCCAAGCTGTCTGAAGCCCAAGCGATGTATCACTTCCTCTCGGGCTACACCGCTTTGGTGGCGGGCACCGAGAAGGGGCTCGGCTCCGAGCCGCAGCCGTCGTTCAGTGCCTGTTTCGGTGCGCCGTTCTTGCCGCGTCCGGCCACGCTTTACGGCAAGATGCTGGCCGAGATGGTGGAAAGATTTGGCGCCGATTGCTGGCTCGTTAACACCGGCTGGTCCGGCGGCGCGTATGGCACCGGCAAGCGCATGTCGATCAAGCACACCCGTGCGCTGATCGACGCCGCATTGGATGGCTCACTGGCGAAGGTGGAATTCCAGACTGAGCCGTTCTTCGGGTTGTCGATCCCCAAGGAAGTGCCGGGCATTCCGGCTGGCGTGCTCAACCCGCGCGACGCCTGGGCCGATAAGGCGGCGTATGACGTGGCGGCCAAGAAGTTGGCCGGCATGTTCGAGAAGAACTTCGCGCAGTTCGTCGCAACCGTGGGTGATGATGTGAAGGCTGTGGCGGTGAAGGGCTGAAATAGTCGTCATCTCGGGTGAAGCGACGCACTCCAGGAATCACGCCAAGCGATTCCTGGGGTGCTTCACGGCAGCTGCCATAAAGCGGTGACGTGCCTAGCCCCGCGCTTTCTCTGGTGCTGAGAAATAGCTCACCATCGCCGCCCGCCCGCCGCGGCCCAGCAACGTCACGCCGTCACCCGGTTGCACCACGGTATAGTATTCCGGCCGCTCCACCTTGCCGCTGCCGGCATGTTCGATGGCAACAACAAAGAACATGTGCCCGGCCAAGCTTTCAATCTGCTCCACCGTTCGCCCAACATAGCGGCTGCCCTCGGCGGCGAGCACCACTTCAAGTTCCAGCCCGAGGGCGCGCAGATCAAGTTCCATCTGCCGCCGCCGATCCGATGATTGGATCAACCCAGCGATGGCAGGGAACAGGATCATTGATGCGACCTGCTCGGCGCCGATATGGGCGGGCATCACCACGGAATTGGCCCCCGCTTGTAGTAATTTCTTCTCCGTGGCGGGGAGTTCACCGCGCGCCACAATCTGCAATTTCGGGTTCAGACCGCGCGCACTTAGCGTGATGAACACGTTTACCGCGTCTGAAGAAACCACGGTGGCGAGCGCGCGGGCACGCTGGATGCCCGCCTGTTCGAGCACGCTTTCCTCGGCGGCGTCGGCCTGAAGGCACAAAAACCCCATCTCGCGCGCCTCCGCACAGCGGGCTGGGCTGCTCTCCAAAATCACCAGATCGGCTTTGGCGGCAAAGAGTTCACGCGCCAGCATAGACCCGGTGCGGCCGAACCCGCAGACGATGATATGGCCGCTCAGCTCGTCAATCTGCCGCGTCATAAGCTTCACTCCGAATACAAGTTGCACTTGGCTGAGGGTGATGGCCTGCACCAGGGCGCCGGTTAGGAAGATCATGCCGGTGCAGCCAACCACGATCAGAACTTCGGTGATGGCGCGCAATTCCATCGTGTCCACCGGGTGCACCTCGGAGAAGCCCACGGTGAACACGGTGATGATCACCATATACACCGCATCCCCCAGGCTCCAGCCGTTCCACATATAGCCGAACATGGCGAGCAATCCGACAGCGAGCACGAACAGCACGCCCATCCAAAGGAAGCGTCCCGGTGACTGCGCCCACGCGGTGAACCAACCCATCACGGCCCTCTCCTGATATGAGCGTGTAAGCAATAAAAGGGCCGATCAATCGCCGCGCGCTGCACCAGCGGGCCGTCGGCTGTCATTTGCGCCATAGCGCCAGCCCGGTAGCATCCGACCCGACCGCGCAGCGTCGGCTACAGCCGGCCCTTGGTTGGGGGCAGGGCGCTCCGGGCCGATGGCAATCACCTCGGCTGCACCCCACGGCGCTTGCTCGGTGATGGCATAGCCTTGATGCCGCAATATGGCCTGCGTGTCGGCCGACAGCGCGCGGGGCTCGGCATAGATCATATCCGGCAGCCATTGGTGGTGCAGACGCGGCGCATCCACCGCTTCCTGCGGTGCCATGCCGAAATCGATGGTGTTCAAGATAGTTTCCAGCACGATGCTGATAATCCGCGAACCGCCCGGCGAGCCGGTGACCATCGCCACACGACCTCCCACCAGCACAATCGTTGGTGCCATCGACGACAATGGCCGTTTGCCGGGGGCGACCGCGTTGGCTGCGCCCTGCACCAACCCGAACATATTGGCGGTGCCGGGCTTGATGGCAAAATCATCCATCTCGTTGTTGAGGATAAACCCAGTGCCATCGGCCATCACCCCAGCACCGAAGCCGCCATTGACGGTGTAGGTTACCGCCACCGCGTTGCCCTGGCCGTCCATCACCGAATAATGTGTTGTCTGCGGTGGCTCAGGCGGTGGCACCAGCCCGCTAGAGGGCGAGGCGCGGTCGGTGAAGCCCGCCGCAATCTGCGCGGCATAGGCTTTGGACAGCAGCCTGCCCAGCGGGTTGGTGACGAAATCCGGATCGCCCAGGGTGGTGTTGCGGTCAAAAAACGCCTGCCGCATCGCCTCCACCATCGCATGCACCGAGGCCGCAGAGTGCCAGCCTAGGCTGTGCAGGTCGAAATTCTCCAGGATATTGAGAATTTCGCACAAAGTGGTGCCGCCGGAGGAGGGGGGCGGTGCGGAAATAATCTCGGCCCCGCGATACATGCAACGCAGCGGCTCGATCAGGGTGGCACGGTAGGCGGCAAAATCCGCCTCGGTGAGCAATCCGTTGTCGCGCGCCGCCAGTGCCGCCACTGCTTTGGGCACGCGGCCACGATAGAACGCATCGGGGCCATCGCGCGCGATATCGGCGAGGGTGGCGGCCAGGTCGGCTTGCACCAACCGCGTGCCGGGCTGCAAGGCTGCACCGCGCTCATCCAGAAAAACCCGTGCAGCGTTGCGGTCGCGGCGCAGCAGTGCGGTGAAGTCGGTAAAAATATCGGTGTCGGCGCGGGTGAGCACGAAGCCCTCTTGCGCGAGGTGGATGGCGGGGGCGAGCAGCGTCTCACGCGCCATGGTGCCGAAGCTGACGCGGGCGAGTTCCAGCCCCGCAACCGTCCCCGGCACCCCCACCGCACGCGCGCCGTGGCGGCTGGCCCCAGGGATTACCTCACCCGCAGCGTCCAGATACATTCGCGCGGTGGCGGTCAAAGGTGCTGCTTCACGGAAATTGATAAAGCGGTTGGTGCCGTCGGCCAGATGGATCGTCATAAACCCACCGCCGCCGATATTGCCGCAGCACGGATCAACCACCGCCAGCGCGTATCCCACCGCCACTGCGGCATCGATCGCATTGCCGCCGTGCCTGAGAATTTCCGCCCCAATGTCCGACGCGAGATGGTGCGCGCTGACCACCATAAATCGCTCGGATTCCACGGCGGGCAAGGAGGCGGCTTGGGTGGGATGCTCGCTGGCGGTCACGCACATCAACAAAGTAACGAGCCGCATTATGGTTGTGCCACGCATCATCATCCCGGCATTACCAACTGGCCTTTTGCGTTATACTGATACAGTTCGTTTGCATTCCCGCGATAGATTGCGATCCAAAATCCGACATTGCCGCTGCTGGTGACGACGTGTTTACAACGCGCCATCTGGAGCACCGAACTCAACATGCCCATTGCAAGTTGCTCTGGCGATATTTTGAAAGTATTTTGATAATCCTGCAGGTGTATCCCTTTGTCGCCCGTACTGACTGGGAGATCAGAAAAATATATGACGCGATCACGATAGCGACTTAAAAAATATTCTCTAGCTTCTTGTTGATCAGTTTGAATTAATATACTCAAATTTTTTGAATATTTCTGATCAATAGTTTCGACGGCAACATCGTATTCCTGAAATGCAGGTATCGTAATTTCCGAATGTTTGTCTGTTCCCCGATAATATACAGCGATTGTATTTTCAGGGTCCAGATTGATCGCAGTCGCCATTTTTTTCACATAATTTTGTACTGCAAGCGAGGGTGAAAAAAAATGCGTGGCGAGTTCGTGAAACGCGGCGAGGTCGAACTTCCGAAATTCTTCGTGTATATCCCATGCGTCGAAATGCATATACCGCAACTTCGGAGGAGAATTAGGTACACTAAAATAACTATCATAAATATCAATGCTGGGATCGTTTTTGTATAAATACATAGATTTAGATAAATTTATTTTATCAACCCACATAAAACGTCGCCGCGAACGCAGAATATCAGCCAACACTGTTGAGCAGTTGGAAAAAAAACCATTGTTTGTAACGGAAAAATATTCCACGCAAAGGCGTCCACGCCTGATTCGGTAATGCTTGAGAAAGCCGCGTTCTGGGCGCAGTTTTTCCTGGAGACGTGCCAATCGCCAACGCATAAATCCGGGCAGTGGAATTCCCCAAATTCTGTTCATCAATGCGCTTCCGCCCAACTCCGCCCGATTCCGGTTTCCACCACCAACGGCACTGATAATTCTGCGGCATTTTGCATCACGCCCTTCACCAGAACCGCCAGTGCCTCGGACTGATCTTGTGGTGCCTCGAACAGCAATTCGTCGTGAACCTGCAACAACATGCGCGCCTGCAATCCAGACTCCGCCAATACCGCGGGCAACCGCACCATCGCGCGTTTGATGATATCGGCAGCGCCGCCTTGCAACGGCGCGTTGATCGCCTGACGCTCGCCATAATTGCGGCGTGCCGGCAGCTTGTCGGCAATGCCTGCAATCCAGATTTTGCGACCAAAGGCGGTGAGCACATAGCCATGCGCCTTCGCCTCCGCCACGCGGGCATTCATGTAGGCGCGGATTTCGGGATATCGCACGAAATAGGCGTCGATATACTGCTTGGCCTCACCGGGTGAGATTTGCAGTTGTCGCGCCAGTCCGAATGCTGAAATGCCGTAGATGATGCCGAAATTGATCGCTTTGGCACGCCTGCGTGTGGCCCCGTCCATCCCCTCCATCGGCACGCCGAACACTTCGGACGCGGTACGGGCGTGGATGTCTTCACCATTGGCGAAGCTCGCCTTCAGCGCTGGGATGTCGGCGGCGTGGGCGAGCAGACGCAGTTCGATCTGCGAATAGTCGGCGGAGATCAGCACGTGGCCCGGCTCCGCGATGAAGGTGCGGCGAATGCGGCTGCCTTCTTCGGTGCGGATCGGGATGTTTTGCAGGTTCGGATCGGTGGAGGACAGCCGCCCTGTGGCGGCAATCGCTTGGGCGTAGCTGGTGTGGACCCGCTGATCATCCGGATCAATTTGCCCGACCAGCGCATCGGCATAGGTGGATTTCAGCTTGGCAAGCTGCCGCCATTCCAGGATTTTTGCGGGCAGTTCGATGCCTTGGTCGGCGAGGTCTTGCAGCACTGAGGCATCGGTGCCCCACGCGCCGGTTTTCATCCGCTTGCCGCCCTTGATCGCCATTTTGTCGAACAGAATTTCGCCAAGTTGCTTGGGAGAGCCGAGATTGAACGTCTCCCCCGCCAGCGCATGCGCCTCGGTTTCCATCACCGCCATGCGCGCGGCGAAGTCGATGGACATCGCTTGCAGATCATCTTTATCGACTTTGATCCCGGCGTCTTCCATCTGGAGCAGCACTGGCACGAGGCGGCGTTCGAGCTGTTCATAGATGCCCAGTGCCGCCTCCCGGCGTAGGCGCGGCTTGAGCACTTGCCAAAGACGCAGCGTGACGTCGGTGTCTTCCGCCGCGTAATTCGTGGCGAGTTCGAGCGGCACTTGCGCGAACCGGATGCGGTTCTTGCCGGTGCCGGTCACGCTGTCATAGCTGATTGGGGTGTGGCCGAGATGCAGGGTGGACAGTTCATCCATGCCATGACCGTGCGCCCCAGCATCCAGCGCGTAAGACATCAGCATCGTGTCATCGATCGGCCCGACGCCGTTGATGCCGGCATGGGCGAACACCGCGAGATCGTATTTCGCGTTTTGGAAAATCTTCAGGGTCGCCGGATCGGTGAGCAGCGGGGCGAGTGCGGCCAGCGCCGCCTCCGCCTTGATCTGCGGCTGTAAAATCTCATGCCGCAGTGGCACGTAGCAGGATTGGTTCGCCGCCAATGCCAGCGAGAAGCCAATAATATTGGCGTGGCGTGCATCAAGGCTGTCGGTCTCGGTATCGACGGCCACATAACCCTGCGCCGTGGCGCGCGCGATCCACTCTTGCAGCACAGCGAGATCGACCACCGTTTCATACGGCCCGAAACCATCCGCAGGCGCGCTCACTGCGGCAGCTTTGTCACCAAGATCGAACGCGCCTTGTGGCGAGTAGGGCGTGGGCTTTGCTGTCGGCGGGTCTGGGCTTGGCGCAGGCGCGCTGGCTTCGAGCCCCAGGCGTTGCAGGGTTGAACGGAAGCCTTGCTGCAACAAAAACGCCGCCAGCGTGTCGCGGTCCGGCTCGGCCAAGCCAAGTTCATCAATCGCCATCGGCAGCGGTGCGTCATCGCGCAGCTCAACCAACTGGCGCGAGATGCGGGCCTGCTCGGCGTGCGCAATCAGATTGTCGCGCATTTTGCTGGGCTTCATGCCCGGGGCCGCTGCGAGGATGGCTTCCAGATCGCCAAACTCCGCCACCAGCTTTGCCGCTGTTTTCGGCCCGATGCCTGGCACACCCGGCACGTTATCAACGCTGTCACCCATCAATGACTGCGCTTCGACCATCTTTTCCGGCGGCACCCCGAACTTGTCCATCACCTCAGCGAGGCCAATCGGGCGCATCTTCAACGGATCTTGCATCGACACGCCGGGGCGGATGAGCTGCATCAAGTCCTTATCAGACGAGACGATGATCGCCTCCCCGCCCGCGGCCACAGCGGCGGTGGCGTAGGAGGCTATGAGATCGTCCGCCTCCCAATCCGGCAACTCAATCGCAGGCACGCCAAACGCGCGGGTGGCCTCGCGGACCAGCGCGAATTGCGGGCGCAATTCCTCGGGTGGCTCTGGGCGCTGCGCTTTGTATTGCTCATACAGCCGATTTCGGAACGTCAGCCGCCCGGCGTCGAAGATCACCGCCAGATGGGTGCCGGTGTGCTCCTTCATCAGCCGAGTGAGCATGTTGGTGAAGCCGAATACGGCATTCACCGGCGTGCCGTCTGGCCGGGTCATCGGCGGCAAGGCGTGATAGGCGCGGAAGATGAACCCCGAGCCGTCAACCAGAACCAGGCTGAACTTCTGGCTCACTTAGTGGTCGCTACCACCGCCTGCACCCTCAGCCAGCACATAGTGGCGCGAGCAATACGGGCAGGAAATGTCATGATCTTCAATCTTGAGGAACACGCGCGGATGGCCAAGTGGCCCGTCACCGCCATCACACGCCACAATGCGGTCATGGACGATAATCGTGTCGAGAGCGTCGGTGGCGGCCATGACGATATATCCTTTGCAGGCGGAAGCTGGGCGGCTACTGCGCTGCATGATAGCGATGGGGACGATGCATTCAACCTCACCAATCTCTCGCCGCGCTGCTTTGCTGGGTTTGACCACTCTTGCTGGCTGCGTGGCACAATCTGCACCGCCAGGGCCCGTCATTATGCAACCTGCCGAACTGCCCGAAGCTTTTGTGATGCCAGACGGCGCGTATCTGCCCTATCGGCGCTGGCTGCCAGATGCTGAACCGCGCGCGGTGTTGCTGGCGATCCATGGCTTCAACGACAGCAGAGATGCTTGGGAAATCCCCGCCCCCGATTGGGCGGCGCAGGGCATTGCGGTCTATGCGCCGGATATGCGCGGCTTTGGCGCCGCACCAGGGCGCGGCTTGTGGGCGGGTGGGCAGGCGATGGCGGCTGATATCGCGGCAATGACACATCTGTTGCGGGCGCGGCATCCCCACGCAAGGCTGGTGATCATGGGTGAGAGCATGGGCGGCGCGCTGGTGATGCTGGCGGCCGTCGATCAGCAGGCCGACGCTGATGCCTATGTTCTGTCCTCCCCCGCCGTTTGGAGCCGATCGCGGATGAATTGGGCGATGCAGGCCGGGCTTTGGCTCGCCGCCACGCTGGTGCCGGGTTTGGCCGTTGGGCGTGGGCCAGTGCGGATCCGCCCGAGCGACAATGACGACGCTCTGCGCCGCCTGTCACGCAACCCGCTCACCATCCTCAAAACTCGCTTCGACACGCTGCGCGGATTGGTGGACTTGATGGACACCGCCCTCGCCGCCGCTCCGCGCTTCACCCGATCTGGGCTGTTTTTGTATGGCGCGCATGACGCGTTGATCCCCGCCGAGGCGACCGCAAAATTGTGGCATACCCTGCCCGACAGCGCACTGCGCGCGCTCTATCCGCTCGGGTTCCATCTGCTGACCCGCGACCTCAATCGGCGGTTTCCAATTGTCGATATTGCCGCCTTCGTATTGCACGCCACCCCGCCGGAGCAGGCGATGCTGGCCGGTGTGGAGTGGCTTGCCGCACAGGGGTGACATTTCAACGGGGGCGGGTTATTGAGGTGTGCAGTGGACCCGTAGCTCAGCTGGATAGAGCGCTGCCCTCCGAAGGCAGAGGCCGTACGTTCGAATCGTATCGGG
>CAIZGT010000036.1 GCA_903932545.1 uncultured Rhodospirillales bacterium | reverse complement strand
TCACTGAATTGCGCATGATAATCCCGGCGAGCGCGATGAAGCCCAACATCGCCACGAAGCCGAACGGCGCGCCGGTGAGCAGCAAGGCGGCACTCACCCCGATCAAGCCGAGCGGCGCGGTGAGTAGCACCATCGCCATGCGGCTGAAGGACTGCATTTGCAGCATCAGCAAGGTGAGCATGGCAAACACCATCAGCGGCATCTGCGCATTGATGCTCACCTGCCCCTTGGCACTCTCTTCCACGGCGCCTGCGGTGTCGATGCGATACCCAGCTGGAAGGTTCGCCTTGATCGGCTCCAGCAGCGGCAGCACTTCGGCGGTGGCGACGGGGGCTTGGATACCCGCCACTGTGTCGCCGCGTACCATGATCACCGGGGCGCGGTCACGCCGATAGACCACCGGCAATTCCAGCCCGTAAGAGATCGTGGCGATTTGCCCCAGCGGCACCGTGCCGCCAGCGGCCATCGGGATTGGTGTGTTGGCCAGCGCCGCCAGATCGCGCCGTTCCGACGGGATGGCCCGCCCGATCACCGGGATCAGATCGGTGTGTTCGCGGTAATAAGTGATCGTGGTGCCTTGCTGCACCGTGGCCAAAGTGCTGGCGATGTCGGCTGAGGCGATGCCGAGCAGGCGGGCTTTGTCTTGATCGACGTCGATCTGCACCCGCTTGGCGAGGCTGCCCCAGGAGTTGGACACGTTGCGGATATCGGCCACCTGCCGCATTGCGCCGTCCACCTGATCGGCAATCTGACGCAAGGTGCTGGCATCCGGCCCGACAATGCGGAACTGCACCGGATAGCCCACTGGCGGCCCCAATTCGAGGCGGGAAGCGCGCAGTCGCACATCGGCAAACGGCCCGGAGACGCCCTCGTCTACCAGATGGTTCAGCTTTGCCAACAGCTTCTCGCGATCGGAGATGGAGCGCATGTTGATGACGAATTGCGCATAGTTCGGCTGGTCCAACTCCGGCGCGAAGGCGAGGAAGAAGCGTGGCGTGCCAGTACCGGTGTAGGCGACGGAGGAGGCAATGCCGTCTTCACGCGCCAGCATCGCCTCGATTTTGCCCACCGCGTCTTGCGTGGCGGCAAAGCTTGCCCCTTCGGGCAGGCGCACATCAATTAGGATTTCGAGACGGTCCGACGCTGGAAAGAATTGCTGCGGCACCAGCCCAAAGCCTGCGCCTGCCAGCAGGAAGGCGATCACAGTCGCACCGATGACCACGAAGCGGCGCGAGACGCACCAGATTACGACCGCACGGAAACGGCGGTAGAGGCCGGAGTGATACATCTCATTATGCACCGCGTCGGCTTTTGGTGTTGGTAGCAATGCGGCACCCAGATAAGGCACGAAGAACACCGCCACCAACCAGCTCAGCACCAGCGACATTCCCACCACGCGGAAAATGTCGCGGGTGTATTCGCCAGTGCTCGATTGCGCGAGCCCGACCGGCAAATAGCCCGCCGCGGTGACCAACGTGCCGGTGAGCATTGGCAAGGCGGTGGAGGTGAAGGCGAAGCTGCCGGCCCGGAAACGGTCCCAGCCTTGTTCAAGCTTCACCGTCATGGTCTCCACCGCGATGATGGCG
>CAIZGT010000035.1 GCA_903932545.1 uncultured Rhodospirillales bacterium | reverse complement strand
TCTCCGACAGCGACAGGCCAATCCCACCCGCGCCGACAATGCCGATAATGGTGGCAGAGCGCGTGTTGGATTCAAAGAAATACAAAATCTGACTGACGATCACCGGCAAAATCTGCGGCACCACGCCGAACCTGATCGCATCAATCCGGCTGCCGCCTGATGAGATAACCCCCTCAACAGCCCGCCGGTCTGCCGCTTCCACTGCTTCAGAGAACAATTTGCCGAGGGCGCCAAAATCCGAGCAAATGATCGCCAAAGTGCCCGCGAATGGCCCTAAGCCCACCACGTTAATCCAGATCAGCGCCCAAATCAGTGTGTCCACGCCGCGCATCGTGTCGAACAGACGGCGCGAGAGGATGTGGACGATAAACTGCGGCACCACATTCTTCGCCGCAAGAAATCCAAACGGAAATGCCAGCATCGCAGCGCAAATCGTGCCGAGAAACGCAATCCCCAGCGTCTGGGCGAGTTGTTCGGCATAGAACCAAACCCGCGCCCAGCTCTCTGAATTGGGCGGAACCATCAGGCCAATAATCCAGCCCAAATTGGCGGCACCGTTGACGAACAGCGACAGGCTGAAGCCTTGCCGCCACATCGCAAACACCAGCAGCGAAAACCCTGCGATCCAGGGCAACACCGCGCGCATTTGGGCCTGGGTCGCATTGGCGAACACGCCAGCATGTCGCGCCACCACGCCATCGCCATCACGCAGAAAACGCTCATGCAGTGCAGATGCACGCATCAATGGCTCTCCCCGCCGATCAAGCGATAGCGCAGTTTCTCGGTGCCGTAATCGATGAGCATCACAGTTGCGATGATCAGCAAAATCATCGCGCTCACATCCGACGCGTAGAATTTACGGATCGCCACCATCAGCGTCATGCCAATCCCGCCCGCGCCGACAAAGCCCAGCACGCCCGCGCTGCGCACGTTGATCTCAAATCGCAGCAGCGCGTAGCTGACGAAATTCGATTGCACCTGCGGCAGCACGCCGAAGCGAATTTGTTGGATCCAAGTCCCTCCAGTGGACGCAATGCCCTCCACTGGCTTCATGTCGATATTCTCGACCACTTCGGCAAAAAGCTTCCCCAACGCCCCGGTGGTGTGCATGGCAATCGCAAGCACGCCAGGAACCGGCCCGAGGCCAAACGCTGAGACGAAGATCAGCGCGAACACGATATCGGGCACGGTCCGCCCAAATTCCAAAAACCGGCGCGTCACCGCACAAATCCAGGCACTGCTCACCAAATTGCGCGCACAGCCAAAGCACAGCACAAACGCCATGATCGCCCCAAGCAGCGTGCCCGCATAGGCGATCAGGATCGTATCGAGCAGCAGAAAGGTCCATTTGCTCAGACCCCAATACCACTCAACCGGATCGGTCCACACCGGCGCGCCGGTGTCGAGCACGAACAGACCGGCGATATATCGGAAGAAATTGCCGATATGCTCGGCGAACACCAGCGGTCGCACCTCTGCCGCCCAGGCTGCAAGCAGCACAAGCCCAACCAACACCGCCAGAGCG
>CAIZGT010000034.1 GCA_903932545.1 uncultured Rhodospirillales bacterium | reverse complement strand
GCACCCGGCTGGGGCGCGCGTCAATTCCCGAAGGATCGCTCAGACAAGCTGATGGTCATGGCCGATGGGCGTGACAATGCGGACCCGGACGCGCTGCCGCTCTACGCCGACGGCGCGGTGCTCGCCGGCACGGTGAAAGCCGGCCAGTCAGTTCATCACGCCCTCGCCGCTGGCCGCGCCGCCTATCTGGTGGCCGCGACCGGACGGGCGCGGGTGAACGGCGTGGAGATCAACACCCGCGACGGCGTGACCGTGACCGATGAGGCCGACATTGCGATTGAGGCACTGGAAGACGCTGAGATCGTGCTGGTGGATGTGGCAATGTAGGCTGGCTGCTGAGGCCGTCGGCGGGATCCGAGGCAGGCAGACTGCACAATCTCACGGCGTCTGTCAGACGGATGCGCCATGAATGTGCAATTTATCGGCGGCTCCGAGATGGCCTCAGCACGCTTAAGCCTAGAATACGGACACTTCCGTGACATTGCCAAACTTGGCATAGAAATTGTATGTAACCCACTGTGAAGGGAAGCCATTGGCTGCTTTCCTGGTTAACGTGACAGGAATTGATTGATGAAGACTCGCCATCTGGTCGCTGCAGCGGCCCTTGCCATGCCGCTGGCTTCGGCAGCGGCTTTTGCCGCCGATGCGCCGGCCGCGCCGGCTGCTCCAGCCGCATGGGCCGATACGCTCAAAATCGGTGCACAATTGGACGCTGGCATTACCGCCAACCCTGCATCGCCGACCAACCACCTGAACTATGGCTCGCTTTATGGCGACCGCGCCAACACCCCGGTGATCAACCAAGCCCTGCTGTCGATCGGCCGCCCGGTTGACCCGAAGGCGACTGATTATGATTATGGCTTTAAGTTGCAAGGCATTTACGGCACCGACGGGCGTTACACCCATGACGCGTATCTGTTCGACCATTTCACCCGTGGCCAGTATCAGCCGGGCATTCTTGAAGCCAGTGTTACGGCGTTCACCCCGGTTCTGACCGAAGGTGGCATCAACTGGCAGGTTGGTATGTTCCCGACGCTGCTGGGCTTTGAGACGATCGATACCTCGACCAATCCGTTCTACTCCCACAGCTACATCTACAATTTTGGCCTGCCGGTGAAGCACACGGGCTTCAACGCCATCGTGCACGCGACCGATGCTCTCGACATCTATGCTGGTGTGGACGTTGGTAACCAGACGATTATCGGCAAGGACAACAACCATTCCTTGGCGTTCCTGGGTGGTCTGAAATACACGTTCAGCGACAGCTTCAGCGTGCTGGCACTGACCCATTACGGCGCTGAGGATCCGCAACGGTTCCTCAACTCGTATGGCAAGTATGATGCCAACAAGTATTACCGCGCTTACAACGACGTTTTGATCACCTACAAAATGTCGGATGCGGTGACGTTCACAACCGAACTGAACTACATCAAAGATGATTTCAGTGGTTTGTTCAGCAAGAGCGGCGCTGCTTTGGCTGGTGAAGCCAAGGGCATCGCGCAATACGTTGCTTACACACTCAATGACATCGTCACGGTGAATGCACGCGGCGAATTGTTCAACGACAATCGCGGCCTGTTCGTTAGCAGCTTCAACAGCTCAACCGGCGCTCAGCAATACCTGCAGGGCAACCCGAGCGTTTCGTTTGCCAACAGCGCGTTCGGCTACAACAGCACCTATGCTGCTCTGACGCTCGGCGCGACCTTCAAGCCAACGATGCCGGAGAAATTCAGCGACATCACGACGCTGATCCGTCCGGAAGTTCGGGTTGATCACGTTGTTGGTGGCCCGGCTCGCTTCAACAATGGCACCGACCGTAACGCTCTCACTGCTGCAGTGGACGTGGTGTTCACCTACTGATATCCAGCTTCGCGTGACGTGCGAAAAGGCCAGACCGGCAACGGTCTGGCCTTTTTCGTTGCTAACGCCGCTGCGCCAGCCACACCCAGCGCCCACCACAATCAGGGTCAGCCGGGATATAGCGCACGAGGTCAAACCCGTTCGCCTGCAGCAACCTGCGATATTCCTGCGGGTCCAGGCTCGCGTGATAGAGATCCGCGCCATACAAACGACCCATCGCCTCGCCTTCTTGCGGCCCGGCGGTGAACATCAGCGGTGCGCCGGGCGCGGCATGGGAGGCAAATCGTGCGAACATCGCACGCTGATCGTCACAGCCGAGATGAAAAAAACTGTCCCACGCCAGCACGCCGGAAAATTGGCGATCAAGTGCCAATTCGCGCATATCGCCCACCAGCCAGAGCTGAACAGGGTGGAGTTTTTGGCAGCGTGCAATCATCTCGGGGGCTGAATCAACGCCGGTAACACCAAAGCCGCGCGCGATAACATCGGTCGCCATCGGCTCACCCGCGCCGCAGCCGAGGTCGAGCACCTCCCCGCCGCGTGGCATCAGGGCACAGAAGCGGTTGACCCAGTTTGCCTCGAAACGCTCGGTCTGACGCAAACGGTCTGCTACCCAGAGATGTCCGAGACGTTGGAAGAAGTTGATTGCATCTTGTGACGACATCACATACCCCGGCGTTCTAGGGTGACAACCGCCAGAGCGTGACAACGCGTTCGGGGCGGTCTTCCAATTCCTGCGTGGTCGGCACCACCACGCGCTCCATCGCCACCATACCCTCCCGTGGGAGATACGCACGGCCCGGATCGGCAACCCAAACCTCTGCCGAGCGCGCCAGATTGCGCAACCAGGGCAGGATATGCGCTGTCATCGGAGCTTCATAGCAGACGTCGCCGCACAGAATCAGATCCCAGCGACACGCCTCGCCCACCACGTCACCCAACACCGTTACATCTACGTTGTTCAGTGCGGCATTGATGCGGATTGAGGCGCAGGCGAGCGGGTCAATCTCGGCAGCCTCCACAAGTGCCGCCCCCGCCTTGGCGCAGGCAATCGCGGCAAGCCCGCAACCGGCCGCGAAATCCAGCACGCGCTTGCCCGCGACCAAACTTGGATCGTCCAAAATGCGCCGCGCCATCGCGACTGATCCGGGCCACGCGAACGCCCAGAATGGCGGCTCCGTGCCGGTCTCGGCCAACCAAGATTCGGTGGCCTGCCAAATTGGGGTGATCTCGGTGGCGAGGTAGAGCGGGATTTCCGGCACCATCACGTGATGGCTGATCACCGTGCTGGCGCAGATGAACGCCTCCGGATCGGTCACAAACGCCCCAACACAATCGCCACCCCAACGGCCACGCCAAATTCACGATTGGCTTTGAACAAGCGCAGGCACAGCGCCGGATCATCAATATCAAGGGCGCGAATTTGGCGCATCAGCAGCGCCAGACTCGGGATGAACACCACAAGCGCCCAAGCCGACAACCCCGCCAAATATCCGGACCACGCCAACAGCAGCGCCGTCAGCGCATAGCAAACCGCCAGGAAGACCGCAGAATGTTCACCGAACAGCCGCGCGGTGGATTTGATCCCAACGAGCGCATCATCCTCACGATCTTGATGGGCGTAGATTGTGTCGTAGCCCAGAATCCAGAAGAAGGTTGCGGCGTAGAGCACGAAGCCCGCCCAATCCATCCGCCCACTCGCCGCAGCATAGCCCATCGGCGCGCCCCACCCGAAGGTGATGCCCAGCATCGCCTGCGGCCACCATGTGACGCGCTTGGCCAACGGATACAGCGCCACCAGCGCCAATGATGCCACACCGAGCATTTGGGCCAACGGCGAGAGTTGCAGCAAAATCAGCAGGCTGATCCCCACCAGCAGCGCCAGAAACCCCACCGCATGGCGCATCCGCAGCGCGCCGGAGGCCAACGGACGACCCGCCGTGCGGGTAACCTGCCGATCGAGATCGCGGTCCCACATGTCGTTCACCACGCAGCCCGCACCGCGCATCAGGAAGGCGCCTGCAAAGAACATCGCAATCAGCCCGACACTCTGCGGCCACGGCGCGCGGGCCAGCAGGATCGACCACAATCCGGGCAGGAACAGCAGCCACGCGCCAATCGGCCGATCAAAGCGTGCCAACAGCGCATAGGGGCGCAGCGCGCTTGGCAGCCTCACCACCCATCCATTCACGTCGATATCGGTGTATTGCTGCATAACAACGACTTCGCGCAGGCGCATGACTGGGTCAATCCGACTTTTCACCCCCCTCCCCCTCACAGAAGGCACGTCCGTGGCCTTGGAGCCGGAGCAGGCCCATTATTTGGGCAATGTGATGCGCCAAGCGGTGGGCGATTTCGTCTGCCTGTTCAATGGGCTGCACGGCGAATGGCGCTGTCGGATCGAGATTTTGCGCAAGGATCGCGGCATTGTGGTGCCCGAACGCCAGACTCGCCAGCAGGTGGCCGATGCCCCGCTGACATTGGTGTTCGCCCCGCTGAAGCGCGACACAACAAATTTGGTGATCGAAAAAGCCACCGAACTGGGGGTCACACGAATTCAGCCAGTGTTCACCGAGCGCTCCAACACGCTGCGCCTCAATCTGGATCGTTTCTCAGCCATTGCGCGCGAAGCATCCGAGCAATGCGAACGCCTCAGCGTGCCGGAAATCTGCCCCGCGATGCCACTTTACACCCTGCTCGAAGCGTGGAACCCCGTCGAAAAATTGCACGCTGCCATTGAGCGGTCCGGCGCTCATTCCCCTGCGCCGAGCAGCAATGGCACTGCACTTTTGGTGGGACCGGAGGGAGGTTTCTCACCGACAGAGCTTGACGTGATGCGTCGCACTCCCTTTGTTGAGGCTGTTGGTCTCGGTCCGCGCATTCTGCGCGCCGAGACCGCCTGCATCGTCGGGCTCGCTTTGTTGCAGGCGGCGAAATGGGATAATCGAGGCGCCGCTGCCGCCATAAGCTGAGGGACGAGATGTCTAATCCCGGAGAAGCCGACACCACGCCGATCACCTCGGTGCGGCAATTGGCCGACTACCTCGCCGTCGGCTGCAAGCCAGCATCGGAGTTCCGTATCGGCACCGAGCACGAGAAATTCGGCTTCTATGCCGACGGGTTTGCTGCCCCACCCTATGCGCCGAACGGCATTGAGGCGATCCTGTCGAGCATCGCTGCCTCGGGGTGGGAGCTAATCGAGGATCACGGCAAAACGATTGGCCTCAAACGTGGCGGCGAGTCGGTCTCGCTCGAACCCGCAGGCCAGCTTGAACTCTCCGGCGCACCGCTGGCCGACATGCATCAGACCGTGGTCGAACTCGAACAGCATTTCGCCGATGTGCGCGCGGCGGCGGCGCCGCTCGGCCTGGGGTTCGCCCCGCTCGGCTTTCAGCCGCTGCACACGCGCGCAGCGATGCCCTGGATGCCGAAAAGCCGCTATGCCATCATGCGCCGCTACATGCCGATGGTCGGCAGCATGGGCCTGGATATGATGACGCGCACCTGCACAGTGCAGGTCAATCTAGACTTCGAGTCGGAGGCCGATATGGCCGCCAAGCTCAAGGTGAGCCTTGCGTTGCAGCCGGTGGCCACCGCCCTGTTCGCGAATTCGCCGTTCTATGAGGGCAAGCCCAACGGCCTGTTGTCCAACCGCGCCAATATCTGGACCGACACCGACAATCAACGTTCAGGCATGCCCAGCGTGCTGTTCGCCGAAGATTTCGGCTTCGAGCGTTATGTGGATTGGGTGCTCGATGTGCCGATGTATTTCGCCATGCGCGACGGCGAGATGATCGATCTCGCAGGTGCCTCGTTCCGCGATTTCATGGCTGGACGCCTGACCGATCCCCGCCTCGGTGTGGCCACGATGGGGGATTTTGCCGACCACATCACCACCGTGTTCACCGATGT
>CAIZGT010000033.1 GCA_903932545.1 uncultured Rhodospirillales bacterium | reverse complement strand
TATCGGCCCGGCTTGTGGTGGGAAGGCTGGCAGCAAGGCTGATCGCAGCAAGACTGCCCGAAAACGCACGACGCTTCATGTTCCCGCTCCTCGATATGTGGGATTATTCCCATCTTCTATGCATCTGGCGCGCCAAAGAAGGTTTAGGCGAACACACTCGCCCCTTCATCCGCGTGCCCAACGGCGTTGCGAAACAATGCAAATAATTCGCGCCCTGTGCCATAGGCGTTTGAGCCCGGTGCCAATGTCGCCACCTCCCGCGCTGCAAGTTCTGCATCGCTGAGGTCCACCGACAACACCCCGGCTTTGGCATCAAGCAGGATCATGTCCCCATCACGCACCCGCGCCAGCGGGCCGCCATTAACGCATTCCGGGGTAACATGGATCGCCGCCGGCACCTTGCCCGATGCGCCGGACATCCGGCCATCGGTGACGAGCGCAACCTTGTGGCCCCGTGCCATCAACACGCTCAAAAGTGGCGTCAGCTTGTGCAGTTCCGGCATTCCGTTGGCTTTCGGCCCCTGAAAGCGGATCACCGCCACCATATCGCCGTTGATTTTTCCGGCTTTAAACTCCGCTTCAAGTGCCTCCTGACTGTCGAACACTTTGGCCGGGGCGTGCACATATTGGTGCTCGGGCTTCACCGCGCTGATCTTTATCACCGAGGTGCCAAGATTGCCCTTCAGGATGCGCAACCCACCATCAGGCGCAAATGGTGCGCCGGCGGGGCGCAGCACGCCAAGGTCGGCACTCTCACGCAAGGCCGGGACGAAGGTGAGTGTATCGCCGTCAAGCGTCGGCTCAGCGCGATAGGCAGACAGGCCTTCACCCATCACCGTGCGCACATCCTCATGCAGCAGCCCAACATCAAGCAACTCACCGATCACAAACCCCGTGCCACCCGAGGCAGCGAAATGGTTCACATCCGCCGTGCCATTCGGATAGACCCGCGCCAGCAGTGGGATCGCCTCAGACAGCTCGGAAATATCGCTCCAGGTGAGATGAATCCCCGCCGCCCGCGCCATCGCCAGCAGATGAATCGCGTGGTTGGTAGAGCCACCCGTGGCATGCAAAGCAGCGATGGCATTCACAAACACCCGCTCGTCAAGCATGCGCCCCACCGGCGTATAGCGATTGCCGAGTGCTGTGATCGACAGCGCCTGCCGCACCGCCTCCTCGGTGAGTGCGGCGCGCAGCTTGGTGCCGGGATTAACGAAGGCAGCCCCCGGCAGATGCAGCCCCATCACTTCCATCAACATCTGATTGGAATTGGCGGTACCATAAAAGGTGCAGGTTCCAGGGCCGTGATAGGATTTCGATTCCGACTCCAGCAACTCCGCCCGTCCGATCTTACCCTCCGCATACAGGTTGCGGATGCGCGATTTCTCGTCGTTGCTGATACCGGTGGTCATCGGCCCGGCGGGGATGAACACGGCTGGCAGATGGCCGAAGGTCAACGCGCCAATCACCAGACCGGGCACAATCTTGTCGCAGATGCCAAGATAAACCGCCGCATCGAACATATCGTGGCTCAGCGCCACGCCGGTCGCCAGCGCGATCACATCGCGCGAGAACAGCGACAATTCCATGCCGGTGCGCCCTTGCGTCACGCCATCACACATCGCCGGAACCCCACCCGCCACCTGTGCGGTCCCGCCAGCCGCACGGGCAGCGGCGCGGATCAGTGTGGGGTAGTCCTCATAAGGCTGATGCGCAGAAAGCATGTCGTTATAGGCGGTGATGATGCCAAGGTTAGGCAGCACATCAGCGTGCTGACGCGCCTTATCCTCTGGCGTGCTGGCGGCGAAAGCGTGGGCGATGTTGCCGCACGCATGCGCGCCCCGCCTTGGGCCTTGCTCAGCGGCAGCATCCAGCCGTTCCAAATACGCCTTCCGGGTGCGATCGCTGCGACGAATAATCGTGTTGGTGATCTCGGCAATACGGGCTGCAACCATGGCTTAAATCTCCTTGTGGGAAGCGTAACCCGATGCTGCCGTTGATTGGGAGAAAAACCTGCGGCGCTACCGTATGCCAAACAGCCGCCCCCAACCGGCAACCCGGCTTGGGTCTTGCCCGCTCAACAACAGCGATTTCCATACGGCGGTTGAAACCGTGTCATAAATCGCAATTCCTGTTTCTGCCTCCAAATCCGCAGCCAGCGCCGCACCGCGCAGATTGGTACAATAAATCGCAATCGCGTCCGGATGCGATTTCGCCACTTCGTGGATCCCAGCGGCAATCGTTGCTTCATCCACTTCCGAGAAGCTGAAATTATCAGCGAGGT
>CAIZGT010000032.1 GCA_903932545.1 uncultured Rhodospirillales bacterium | reverse complement strand
GTTCGTGCCATGTCCGGAAGTCGATGCCTTGGCGATTTCCTGGACCGGACGATAACTTTTTGAAGTGTAATATTCCGTCACGACAACCATACCATCCGCATGACCTATATCCTTTTGCTCGGCGGGATCAGCGTGGTGATCGCAATCTCTGCCTTGATCAGCAAAATTCTGATCGCCAAGCCGATCCGTAGCCTGGCAAGGGCGCTGGAAGGCTTGTCCCAAGGCGATCTGGATGTGGCTATCCTCAGCACACCACGGCGTGATGAGGTGGGAGACATTGCCAAAGCCGCTCTCATCTTTCGAGATGCCATGCGGCAGAACGTCTCTGCGGATCTTGAGCGCGCGCAACAGCGCGCTGCGTCAGAGGCCGATAAAACCGCCGCCTTGCGCGAAGCGGCGGATATCATCGAACGCGAGAGTGCCCGCATCACCAAGCGGACGGAGGCCAGTAATTTGGTGCTCTCCACCTGCACTCAGGGCCTAGTCCAATCAGCTACACGGGTTCTGGCGAGTGTCGAGAACGTCTCTGACGCCACCATAGCAGCACTGGCGCGCACAGAAGCCGTGGCCAATGGCAGTGAAGAATTGTCGGCATCCGCGCATAACATCGCCAGCCAAATCGCCAGCACCGCCCACGAAATCGCCAGCACATCACAAGCCGGCCAGCGCGCGCGCGAAGTCATTGGTCAACTCGCAGTCACTGTGAGCCAAATCGACAGCGTGGCACGGCTGATAGGAGACATTGCCGGGCGGACCAATCTTCTCGCTTTGAACGCGACAATCGAAGCCGCTCGCGCGGGTGATGCTGGGCGCGGCTTTGCCGTGGTGGCCAATGAGGTCAAGGCGCTAGCCTCGCAAACCGCACGCTCCACCGCAGAAATTGCGCGCAACACAACGGCGATACGGTCAGTAACGGACGAAGCGGTTCAAGCCGTGGGCGAGATATCCACCCGCGTGATGGCAATCGAACACATCACCCAAGCTGTCGCCGTCGCCGCCGAGTTACAGACCACCGCCACGCATAAAATCGCACTCAACGTCACCCAAGCCGCCGACGCACTGCGCAGCGTCTCGGGTCAAATGCGCGGCGTGACGACCGAAATGCGCAGTACCGACGCTGCAATCACTGATATCGGAGCCGCCGCTCAGGATGTGGGGGAGCGGATCGGCGAATTGGGCCAGGTGATGGTCCGGATCGTCCGCACTTCATCAGATGCGGCGAACCGTCGAAGCTCCGTTCGGTTCGTGTGCGATGAAGCCGCGCTGGTTTTGATCAATGATCAGCCGTTCAAAGCGGTCTGCAGAGATTTGAGCCTAGAAGGTGCCAAAGTGTCGCTCGACCAACCAGTTAAGATGCAGAGCCGCGCTATTCTGCGGCTGCCTGGCTTGCCAGATCTTCCCGCCTCAGTGATCCGCTTGGGACCGGACATCGGGCTGAAATTCGACTGGCCCGCCCATGCCGCCCCCGCAGCGCTGCGAGAAAAACTGGGGCTGACACACGCGGCCTGATCAAAACACCCAGCACCATGGCAAGGGATGCAAGTCTTCCGCACGAGACCAGCATATCGTGCAGAGCAGCTCAGTTTTTACAAAATTTGGCGTCAGGATGGCGAAAAATCGCCTGCGACACTGCCGCTTCGCCGTTTCCAAGCACCCACGTCGCGCAAACCCGACCTGAATTTTGCCCCAATCGGCGCAGAGAACTTAGTGTATTCCAAACGCACACATCATGCGCCCAACCCAAGGCTTGTTCCATGCCCGTGGCCGACCTCACCCGCTATCGTAACCGCCCACTCGCCTTCCTCGGGCGCTACATTCTACGACACAAAATCGGCCACAGCGTGATCCTTGCCTCGGTCATCCTGGCGGTTTTTGCGGCGGTCTCCACGCAGTATGGCCTCAAAACCTTGATCGACGCCGTCTCAAAGGGCGTGGGCGGCGGCGGCAATATCTGGGCTGCGTTTGCACTGCTCTGCGGGTTGATCACCGCCGATAATCTGATGTGGCGAGTCGGCTGCACAGTCGCAGCCTATACGTTCGTGCGCGTAACCGGCGATGTCAGGCGCGACCTGTTCGCCCATCTCTCCGGCCACTCGCCCTCTTATTACGCCGAGCGTCTGCCCGGCACTTTGGCAGGCCGCATCACCGCAACCGCACAATCGATCCACATGACCGAGAACGTTCTGGTGTGGAACGTGCTGCCGCCAATTCTCGCTGTCGGGATGGCGATTGTCTACATCAGTTCGGTGGCCCCATTGATGGCTGTTTCAATGGCTGGGATTTCGGCTGCGATGGCCGGGATTATTTATCTCCTCGCTCGCAACGGCACTGCGCGTCACGCAGCCTACGCCGAGGCTGCCGCCAACGTGGATGGTGAACTGGTGGACGTTATCGGCAACATGGCCGTGGTGCGCGCCTTCGGGGCGACTTTTCGCGAGCAAGACCGCCTCGCCCATCACATGGCAGACGAGATGGGGGCCCGCCGGCGATCACTGCTCTACATGGAACGGCTTCGGTTGATCCACGCGGTGATGACCGCCTTCGTTACCGCAGGCGTGCTCGCCTGGGGCCTGCTGCTGTGGCAAGACGGCAAGGCCACCGTTGGTGACGTGTCGCTGATCTGCTCGCTCGGCTTCACCATCCTGCACGGCACCCGCGATCTGGCAGTGAGCCTCGTCGATCTCACCCAAAACATCGCGCGCATGGCCGAGGCGCTGCGATCATTGCTGGTGCCGCACGACCTGCCGGACCGCGCCAACGCTGCAACGCTCACCGCTGAGAATGGCGAGGTTGAGTTTCGCGACGTAACGTTCGCGTATCCTGGCCGCACACCCGTGTTGTCGCATTTCAACCTGCACATTCAGCCTGGGCAGCGTGTTGGTTTGGTCGGCGCGTCTGGGGCTGGCAAATCCACCGTCGTGGCCCTCCTGCAACGCTTCCACGACATTGCAGGCGGCGCAGTGCTCATCGATGGCCAGAATATTGCCGAGATGACGCAGCACAGCCTGCGCTCGGCGATGGCAATTGTGCCGCAAGATATTTCACTCTTCCATCGCAGTGTGCTGGAAAATATCCGCTACGCCCGTCCAGACGCTTCAGAAGCCGACGTGTTGAAAGCCGCCGAAATCGCTCGCTGCCGCGATTTCATCGAGGCGCTCCCAGAAGGCTTCAACACCATGGTTGGTGACCGCGGCGCAAAGCTCTCCGGCGGCCAACGCCAACGCCTCGCCATCGCCCGCGCTTTGCTGAAGAACGCGCCCATCCTGCTGCTGGACGAAGCCACATCGGCATTGGACAGCGAGAGTGAAAGCGCGATCCAGGCAGCTCTTGATGATTTGATGGTCGGTCGGACAGTGATCTCCGTCGCACATCGTCTCAGCACATTGCGCAATTTCGACCGCATCGTGGTGATGGAAAACGGCCGGGTGATCGATGACGGCTCACCCGATGAACTCAGCCACCGCGCCGGGCCGTATCGCGAATTGTTGCGTCGTCAGCAGATGGAGCCTGAAGCGGCATGAACCGCAGCACGAGAGAGTGCAACCCGAGGCAATAAAACCGCTATGAACCGCTTCAGCGATGCAGAAAACGCCTCGCCCCCGCAGATAGGTGATCCACGTCTTGTAAAGCCGGAGATAAAATCAACGGAACATAAATTCGCATATTTGACAATATTGTTATACTGAGAAAGTACATTTCCCAAATATCAAATACGATGAATCTCCAATTGGATCGTGGGCATATTTATCTGCATCGTGGGAATCCTCGATATGGCAAAAAGCCCCAAACCGCACCTGATCCTTGCGACCGACCACGTGGTTCTGCGCCAATCCCACGTCGAGGATACGGGCGCGATGCATGGATATTTTAGCAACCCCGATGCAGTGCAACACTGACACCAGCCGGTCCATGCAAAGCGCATCGAGGCCGAGCGTGCAGTGCGTAACTATATCAACTGCACGCCGCCCTATTATCGGTTTTGGGCGGTGGCCAATGCCGAAACCGGCCTCTGCATTGGCTTGGTCACCTACTATGAGGGCCATGTCCGCCGTAAGCGCGTGAGCGTCGGCTATATGATTGATCCGGCCTGCCAGCGGCAGGGCATCGCCACCGAGGTAGTCTCAGCGATGCTCAACGTCTGCTTTGGCGAACTCGGCCTGCATCGCGCGCAAGCCTTCACGCATCCAGACAACACCGCGTGGGTTGTGCTGGTCAAGAAACGCAGATTCTGCCGCGAAGGCGTGCTGCGCGACCATCTGCATGCGTGACATTCCTGGCCCAACGGGCTCCTTGGGACAGAATGGCGCCGCCAAACTTGCTTGGAGCGTTTGAGGGCGCAGCACGAGCGCGCGGCAAGAGGCGGGATCGGATATCGGACTGCAACGCAGTGCGACGGGTCCACAGCCTGTTGCGGCAATCTTGCGTTTTCGCGATTCACGCGGCAATGGCGGCACGCTCCCCTGCGATATGACCAGGGACAGGCACTGGTATAGCCCCGGAACAGTTCAGCGCATGTGCAGGCTTATTTCGTTTTCGCCGCGTGCTCGCCCGTTCTATCTCAACACACGGCCCGTTTTGGTTCGGCTTACAGTCAGCACTGTCACTCAAATGTCGCGCACATCTGCTCTACAACGGCATCAGACGTTTCATCGCCTACGCTGACGTCATGCCGCAACGCGGCCAGCATATCCGTTTTATGCTGCACGCCGCGTGGAATGGTTTGATTGGGCCGACGGGACAATTTTAGGCCGCGCCATGGGCGCCGCCGAGCAACGGCACCACAAACGCGTCCAAATCTCCCCCCGAAAACAAAAACCCTCCCACTCCGGCAGCTTCTGCCGCCTGGATGTCGCTCGGCTGGTCGCCCACCATCACGCAGCGCGCCGGATCAAGTTGCCAGGCCCGGATCAGGTCGAGCAGCATACCGGGATTGGGTTTGCGCCAGTCACTTTCGCCACGGTATTGCGGCACCATGGCATCTGGATGGGTTGGGCAGAACCGCAAATCATCCACGGTGCCACCGGCTTGGCGCACCTCGTCGGCCACCCATGCCATCAACTCAACAAACTGCGCCTCGCTGTAATACCCACGCGCGATGCCAGATTGGTTGGTAACGATGAAAACATGCCAACCCAAATCACACGCCCGCCGGACCGCCGCCTTGGCACCAGCCACAAACTCAAACCGCTCACGGCTTCCGACATAGCCGTGATCATGGTTGATCACGCCGT
This sequence comes from uncultured Rhodospirillales bacterium, assembly GCA_903932545.1. Taxonomy (GTDB): domain Bacteria; phylum Pseudomonadota; class Alphaproteobacteria; order Acetobacterales; family Acetobacteraceae; genus CAIQQQ01. Next base: position 156 of record CAIZGT010000032.1, on the reverse strand, counting down.
CTCGATCGAGAAACAGCGCCCTGCGGTGCAGCCGCGCGGGCAGTTCGGTTTGCGCGCGGGCAAAATCGTCGGAAATACCGATATCGATGAAATAGCCCTGCCCCTTTGTGCCACGCAGCCTGCCCTGGCGCGCCAGTTCCGGCAGAATATCGCGCT
>CAIZGT010000031.1 GCA_903932545.1 uncultured Rhodospirillales bacterium | reverse complement strand
ATGCGCCACAGCGATTGCAGCCGAGTGAGGCCAAACGCAACACCGGCTTCGTGAATATCGGGGTCAACCTGTTCGATCCCCAGTATCGTCAGGCGGATCATCGGCGGCGTGCAGTAGATCACGGTCGCCAAAACCGCGGGTGCTTTGCCCAAGCCAAATAGCATCAATGCCGGGATGAGATAGACAAAGCTCGGCATCGTCTGCATCACATCCAAAATCGGCATTAGCACGGATTTTAAACCCCGCGATTGCGACGCGCCGATGCCCGTTGGCAATCCGATCACCAATCCCAATCCGCTCGAAATCAGCACAAGGCTCAACGTCTGGATCATCAGCGCCCACAGCCCGAGCGCACCCAGAGCGATCATGAGCACACCGACGCCCGCAGTAAGAGCAATCCGCTTTGTGCTGGCCCAGGCCAACCCCATCACTCCGACCACCATCAGCCACCACGGTATGGCGCCGAGGATTGTATCAACGAGGCTGACAACGCCCAGCAATGCGCTGCCGAGCATCCGAAACCCGTTGGATTGCCCGCGTGCCAGATGCTCCACCGCGTTGTTGATCGATTTGCGGATGCTCACATGCAAAGAGCCCGGAAACCCATCATCGGCTTGCGGGCTATCTGGCTCGGCTAGGCTCAGACTTGCGGCGACGCGGAGTGCGGCTTCGGCGTCCACCCAGTTCCGCCAGAGTTCGGGGTGTGTGCCCAGAAACTGAATTGCCTGATGCTTCGGCGTTGCCCGCTGCTCTGCGATGCCCACCAAATTGGCGTTGAGCAGTTCAATTGGAAATTCCGCCTTTTGCAGCAAGGCAATAATTCGCGGTTCGGTTGCGGCGAACCCTGCGGAGACCCCATACGCGATATCAGCCTGCGGTGCGCTGCAGCCCAGAACATGCGCCGCGGATTTGTTCGTCAAATCGTCCCAGCACTCGGGCGAAAATGGTGGTTCCTCCAGCTTGAAAAGCTTGAGTTTGCCAGCGATTGCACTCGGTGACCAATAATAGAACAGCAAGGGACGGCGCTGCGCGTAATCGGACACAATCGCAGCATCCATCGCGGGTCCAGCGCCCGGTCGAAAATTCACATAGCGCTGATCGAGCCGGTAGGCGTGCAGCTTGGCAGTGTTGACGCCCTCACAGGTCCAGCCCGAAGGACAGTTGAGAAACCGCCCCCGCGTTGGCTGCTCGGGATCGCGGAAAAGTTGGACATATCTGTCCTGGTCGAGTTGCCCCACCTCGCGAAGATCAGGCGCTGCCGGTGCAATGCCACGCTCCGGATCGCCATGCACAAGATAATCCGGCACATACCAACCTTCGACCGCTTGGGTAAACGGATGGCCCACCGCGCGCACCCGCCCTTCGGCTTGCGCTCGGTTCCATGTTTCGCTGCGGCTAACCCATTCTTCTGCCAGGATTTGAATGTCGTTCGTCCCCAAAGCCTGTTCGAGAATGATCGAATTGCCTGGAACAGCATCGGTATGGCAGCCGTAGCCGCGTTCTAGGATTTCTCGGATGACCGAGGTGATAAATTCCCCGCTCTCCCAGTTGATGCCACCAAACAGAACCGGCCGACCGCCATTGCATTCAGCGGCCAGCGGTGGCGCGGCGAGCGCTTGGCGCGTCCCGACAAGGACGAACCAAGCTACCAGAAAAAACCTCATCCAGCACCCGCCGGAAGCCAAGAGGGGGTGCCGTGTCATGCAGTCTGAATTGTGATCGAGTCGACCCGGTCCGGATAGAACGCCAGATGATCCTTGATTGCTGCGACCGCTGCGTAGGGCGACTCGTAAGTCCAGATTGCGTTGGTCGCGCGTGGGCCGCCGAGCGGGATGCTGTAATAGGACGCGTCACCCTTATAGGGGCAGCGGGTTTGATGGTTCGTGCGTTGCAGCAATTCCATCTTCACATCTTTGCGCGGCACATAAACCACGCCGCTATAATGCGACTCCCGCAAGGTCAGGGCGTCATACGTGTCCGCAATGACCTCCCCGCCAACCGTTACAATCACGCGCGAACCCGTTCTGGTAATCTCGATCGGGTGATCAGCGGTGGGAATGCGGCCGGGTGTGCTTGTCATGCTGTGTTTTTCCAGAATGTGATTTGTTTCAGCCACTCTGCATTATGGGTGCCGATGCCAAAGCGGAAAGGCGGGGCGGGCGAAAGACGCCGCTCCATGTTCGCCGGGATTTGGCGTCGAGTCGAATTTGAATGGGCGATGACTTTGGATTTTGCTGGCGGCAGAGCCGTTTAGCTATGTGCGATTCATAAGGTGCGGGCGAAAATTTTCTCACATGAGTATTGCATCGCCCCAAAGCTGAACGCGCGATTTAAACGCTCCAATTCCGTCATGCCGTTTGCCGGTCATCATATTTCGCCCTCCTGCCGCAGCGGTGGGATCAAGCGCCACCTTTGCAATCAGCGACCCCACCAACGAGGCCGCCTCGTGGATCAACGGTTCGATTGCCAGTGCGCTCCCCGAGCCGGGTGGTCTGGTCGTTCGTGTGGCAGCTTTACACCTGACAGCGCCCGCATGCGCGCACGCGTTCGTTAAAACACGAGGGTGACTTGTATGAATCCATAAAACTAGTAATGTCGAAATATGGAAGTATCTCAGGCTGCACAGATATTCAACGCATTGGGGCAGGAGACGCGGCTGTCGATTTTGCAGCTGCTGATAGAGGCTGGGCCAAACGGAGTGTCTGCAGGTGATATCGCAGCGGGGGTGGGTGTTCCGCCGTCAACGATCTCATTTCATCTCAGCGCATTGGAACGCGCTGGTTTGACGCTGGCGACGCGGCAAAGTCGGCAGATTATCTATGCCATCCGCTACGTGGCGCTTCGCGAGCTGCTGTCCTTCCTGACCGATTCGTGTTGTTCGGGCCGCCCGGAGATCTGTGGTGACATCGCCAATTTTTTCCCGAAAGCAACCAATCCGGAGCGAACCCTGATGACCCCCGCTTTCAATGTCTTGTTCTTGTGTACACGCAACTCAGGACGCTCGATTATGGCCGAAGCCATCCTGCGCCAGTTGGGCGGGGAACGATTCAACGTGTATTCTGCTGGCTCCGAACCCGCCGATACGGCGATGCCTGAGGTCATCGAGAAGCTGCGGTCGCTTGGCCATGATATCTCCCAATTGCACCCAAAATCCTGGAACGATTTCACGGGCGACGGCGCGCCGAAGATGGATTTCGTGATCGGTCTGTGTGACACGCTAGACGGTCAGGCCTGCCCAGAT
>CAIZGT010000030.1 GCA_903932545.1 uncultured Rhodospirillales bacterium | reverse complement strand
TTGAACGCGGTCTCATGCTCCTCATCGATCACAATCAGGCCGAGATCGGGGAATGGCAGGAACAGCGCCGAGCGTGCGCCAACCACCACTTTTGCATCACCATTCGCCACATCGCGCCAGGTACGGCGGCGGGTGGTTTGGGTGAGGTCGGAATGCCATAGTGCGGGCGGGGCACCGAAACGCTTGGTGAAGCGGGAGAGGAATTGCGCCGAGAGGGCAATTTCGGGCAGCAGCACGAGAACTTGGCGGCCCTGCCTTAACGCTTCGGCGATCGCTTCGTGATAAACCTCAGTTTTTCCCGAGCCGGTCACACCGTCGAGCAACGAGACGCTGAATGCGCGCGAGGCCACGGCGGCACGCAGCGACTCGGCGGCGTTGCTCTGATTTTCAGATAGCGCCGGGCCGGGTGCGTGCGGGTCTGGCGCTGCAATCGCGCCACGCAGCAGATCGGCGGGCAGCAGCAGCCCGGCATCGGCCATCGCGCGGATGACACCAGCGGAGACGCCTGCAGCCTCGGCGAGCGCGGTCGCGGATTGCGGCTCTGCCATCGCGAGAGCATCAAGCACGGCTTGGCGTTGTTTGGTGAGTTTGGCCTGCGCCGGAATAGCTGCCCGCTTCCAGCCTAGCCGCCGCGGCTCCTCGCGCATCGCGTTGACGCGCAGCGCCATCGCCAGCACGTCACCGGGAGGCGAGAGCGTGTAGGCGGCGATCCAGTCGATCAGCTTGCGCAAATCCTGGCGCATCGGCGGCACATCAAGTTTGCCGATCACCGGGCGGAGTCGGTTGTCTCCCACGCTGTGATCTGCCGCGCCATCCCACACCACGCCCACCGCTTCACGGCGGTTGAGCGGCACTTGGACGATGTCGCCCGGTGACAATTGCATGCCATGCGGAATGCGATAATCGAAAGGCCCAACAAAGGGATAGGGCAACAGAACCGGCACGCGCATGGCTGATCCAGGGGCGATTCCGAGCAAATCCTGTTCGCGTTGCTTTCTCAAACCTTGGCGCATCCTGTATGGTTTGCCAGAGACAGGCCGCCGATGGCAGGCCCAAACAACGAAAGCCCGATCATGAAGTTCTTCGTCGATACCGCCGACACCGCTGAAATCAAGTCGCTGGCGGAATCCGGCCTGCTCGATGGCGTGACAACCAACCCGAGCCTGATCGCCAAATCCGGCCGCAACATCCTCGAAGTGATCCGTGAAATTTGCGCGATCGTCGATGGCCCGGTGAGTGCCGAAGTCGCCGCCACTGATTATGAGCAGATGATGCGTGAAGCAGCGGTGCTGAAGAAGTTGGCACCGAATGTGTGCGTGAAACTGCCGCTGACGCCGGACGGCCTGCGCGCGTGCAAGACGCTGTCGGGCGAAGGCGTGCAAACCAACGTGACGCTGTGCTTCTCCGCCGCACAGGCGCTGATTGCGGCGAAGGCTGGTGCCACGTTTATCTCGCCCTTCGTCGGCCGCTTGGATGATATCGGCCAGGACGGCATGGAGCTGATTGCTGAGATTGTTGATATCTATAGCAATTACGCAGCACTTGAGACGCAAGTGCTGGTCGCCTCGATCCGTCATCCGATCCATGTAACGGCGGCGGCCAAGATTGGCGCGGATGTGGCAACTCTGCCGCCGAACGTGCTGCGGATGCTGTATCACCACCCGCTGACCGATAAGGGCCTTGCCGGGTTCTTGAAGGATTGGCAGGCCACTGGACAGTCCATCGTATAATGGACGATGCCCGCGCCTCGGCCGGGCTTGATGATGAGGTGCGCGCCTATCTGCGCGCGCACCCCGCGTTCCTGACAGAAAACCCCGATCTGTATCGGTTTTTGCTACCGCCCGCCCGCGTGCATGGCGCGGTGCTGGAAGACCACATGGCCGCGATGATCGC
>CAIZGT010000029.1 GCA_903932545.1 uncultured Rhodospirillales bacterium | reverse complement strand
GGAAGTTCGGTGGCCTTAGTTGCAGCTTGGGGCGGAAGGCGCTGCGCCCTTCCGCCCCACCAATCGCATCCCATATGAGGTAACGTCATATCCATAAGGAACCGCCATGACCATGATCACCATCGCTGCCGCCGACGGCAGTGGCAGCTTTTCCGCTTACCACGCGCCTGCCAAAGGCGATCATGCGAAGGGCAACGTGGGCGTTGTTGTGCTGATCCAAGAAATTTTCGGGGTTAGCGACTCGATTCGTGCCATCGCCGACGATGTTGCCGCCCTCGGCTATCACGTCATCGCGCCAGACCTGTTCTGGCGTCAGGAGCCGGGCGTCAATCTTTCCGACAAGACCGAAGCTGAGTGGAAGCGAGCGTTTGAACTGCTCGGCGGCTTTGACCAGGATAAGGGAGTTGAAGACCTTAAAGCGACCGTTGCGCTCGCCCGCACTTTGGTCGGTGCCACCGGCAAAGTGGCGACCATGGGCTACTGCCTCGGCGGTCGTCTCGCCTTCATGATGGCGACGCGCTCAGACGCCGATCTCAACATTTCTTACTACGGCGTCAATATCGACGGCTTGCTCTCCGAACTCGGCAACATCAAAGCCCCGCTGGTTGTGCATATCGCTGAGCTCGACAAATTTGTCCCTGCCGAAGCACGCGCCAAAGTTGTGGCTGCGACGGCCAACCATGCGTTAATTGAAACTTATGTCTATCCCAACGCAGAACACGCGTTTGCGCGTGCCGGTGGCGTCCATTGGGACACACGCTCGGCTTGGATCGCAAACGGTCGCTCAGCGGCGGCATTGGCAAAAGTGCTGGGATAAGCAATCGGATAGGCATATGAATTAGGCCCGAAACATAGCAATTTCGGGTCTCATTCATGCTTCAGACACCACTTGCCCACCGCGAGCGGTCGACCCCCCCGCGACAAGTGATGCCGCAGCCCATCAAGGCCAGCGGCACCGAAGCAAGGCAGCCTTGGTAGAATATCGTTGATTGCGCGGGCAATACGGCAACGCAGTTCATCCCTCTTGCCACCGCGTCATCCTATCGTCACTTTGCGTCGATAGGAGGAACGCCGCATGGCACCACAAAACCTTGATGCTTTGGCGGCGATGATTCCAGATGGGGCGTTGCTGGCGCTACCGCCTGATGACAGCCTCGCCCCGAACGCGCTGATCCGCGCCCTGATCCGGCGAAATGTCCGCAATCTGCGACTAATCGGAGTACCAACATCTGGCTTTGGCACTGACCTGCTGATCGGTGCCGGTTGCGTCGCCACAGTCGAAACCTCTGCCGCCACGCTCGGCGAGGCAGGCACCGGGCCGCGATTTGCCGCCGCGGTGCGCGCAGGCTCCATACGGGTCATCGACGCCACGTGCCCTGCAATTCACACTGCACTGCAGGCCGCCGAAAAGGGTGTTCCGTTCATGCCTCTGAGGGGTGTGTTGGGCAGTGACGTGATGAACCACCGACCAGATTGGCACGTTATGGCCAACCCGTTCGCCGCTGATGACGACCCGATTCTGCTGCTGCCTGCCCTCACGCCAGATTTTGCAGCGTTCCATGCCAGTTGCGCCGACAGTGAGGGCAATGTTTGGGTCGGTCGCCGCCGCGAGCTCGCCACCATGGCCCATGCCAGCCGCGCCAATGTGGTGACGGTGGAGCGGATCGTGCCGGGGCGCTTGCTTGACGACGAAACCATGGCACCAGGCGTGATCTCCGGCGTCTATATCCGCGCCATTGCGGTGGCTGAGCGCGGAGCCTGGCCCGGCGGATTGCTCGATGAATACGAGGCCGACCGCGCCCATATCGCCGATTACGCCCGCATCGCTCGCAGCGATGGCGGATTTGCGGAGTATTTGGCGCGGCATGTGCAGCACACCGCCAATCAGGACGCGGCATGACCACGATTGCGCCGCAGGAACGTCTGATCGCCACCATCGCGCGACTGATCCTCGACCCCTCTGCTCATCCTGCACGGCATGTGGCCGTTGGGATGGCCTCGCCAATTCCGGCAGCTGCTTGCTGGCTGTTGAAGAAATCGGGCCATGATATCCGCATTTCGCTCCTGCAACGCCAGACCGGCGGACCGTTTAGTGAAGGCGGGCGGGAATTATTTGACCTTGCAGGCCAAGGCCGCATTGATCTGTTCTTCCTCGGCGGTGGGCAGATCGACAGCGAGGCTAATATCAACATGATCGGTACCGGCGAATGGCCCGGCACCGAATTCCGTTTCCCCGGCAGCTTCGGCTCAGCCTTCATGTACATGACCGTGCCGCGCACCATTCTGTTCCGCGAGGAACACACAAATCGGGTATTGGTGGAGCGAGTGGACCATATTTCTGCCAACGGTATCTCAGACCGCGCAGTGATAAGGCGCGGACGAGCGCAGGCGCTGGTCACGGGCCGCTGCGTGTTTAACTTTGACGGCAATCGCTTTACCCTGGCCAGCATCCATCCGGGCGAGACCATCGAGAGCATCGATGCCAACACCGCGATGTCGTATCTCACGCCGCCAGATGTCGGCATGACGCTCGATCCAACCGAGGCGGAATTGGGATTGTTGCGTGGCGCGGTGTGCGACGAAATGCTCTCGACTTATCCTGATTTCTGCCAACGCGTGTGGGGCCGTTCCCTGCAGGAAGCCGAAAAGGCCGCAAACTAATGTCCACGCCTGTCTCCGCTGGCGCACTGGCCGGCCTGAAAGTGATTGATCTCACCCGCGTGCTAGGTGGGCCATATTGCACGATGATACTGTCCGATCACGGAGCTGAGGTGATCAAGGTTGAGCCACCGCAAGGTGACGAGACGCGCGGTTGGGGGCCGCCGTTCTTGGATGGCGATGCCAGCTATTATCTTGGCGTCAACCGCAACAAGCACGGCATCGCGCTTGACCTCGGCAAGCCCGAGGGGCGGATGGTACTGCTACGCCTCTTGGCCGATGCAGATATTCTGGTGGAGAACTTCAAAACTGGCACCATGGAAAAATGGGGGTTGGGCTATGAAACCGACCTCGGCCCGCGCTTCCCCGGCCTCATCCATTGCCGTGTGTCTGGCTTCGGCGCGGATGGGCCACTTGGCGGATTGCCGGGCTATGACGCGATTTTGCAGGCGATGACCGGGCTGATGAGCATCAACGGTATGCCCGCGAGCGGTCCGTTGCGGCTCGGCACCCCGGTTGTTGATCTTGCCACCGGGCTATATTCCGCGCTGGGCATCATGATGGCCGTCCATGAGCGCACCAAATCCGGCCAAGGCCAGTATCTGGATATGACGCTGCATGATTGCGGCATGGCGCTGCTCCATCCCCAGGCTGCAAATTTCTTCCTCAACGGAAAGCGCCCGATGCCGCCGGGCAACGCGCATCCAAATATCTGCCCATACGACAAATTCACCACCGCCACGGGCGACATCTTTATCGCCATCGGCAATGACGGGCAGTTCCGTAAACTGATGGAAATCCTCGGCAGGCCTGAGGTTGCAGACGAGCCGCGGTTCCTCAACAACGGACTGCGCCTGCAAAATGTAGCCGCGCTGACCCAGATTCTTGCTGAATTGTTCGCACCCACCGATGGGCACGAACTCACGCTGCGCATGCTCAAATTTGGCCTACCCGCTGGGCCGGTGTTGGGCGTGGATCAGGCGATGGAGGCAGAGCACACCAAGGTGCGTGAAATGGTGAAACAGGTGGGTGACGTGCGCACCCTCGGTACACCGATCAAACTATCGCGCACCCCGGGCGGTCCACGTCGCCGTCCGCCACGTTTTGCGGAAGATACTGACGCAGTGATGAGCGCGCATGGCTATTCAGCCGAGCAAGTGGCCGAACTTGAGACCAAGGGCGTGGT
>CAIZGT010000028.1 GCA_903932545.1 uncultured Rhodospirillales bacterium | reverse complement strand
TGGGGCGACGAAGGCAAAGGCAAGGTGGTGGATTGGCTGGCAAGCCGCGCCGATCTCGTGGTGCGGTTTCAAGGCGGCCATAACGCGGGCCATACGCTGGTCGTCGGTGATCAAACATACAAGCTCTCGCTGCTGCCCTCTGGCCTGGTGCGCGGCAAGATGGGGATCATCGGCAACGGCGTGGTGATCGACCCTGAGGCACTTCTGGCCGAGATCGACCGGGTGCGCGCGCAAGGCCTCACTGTTACGCCCGATACTTTGCGTATCGCTGAGAATGCCATTCTCATCCTGCCGCTGCATGGCGCGCTTGATCGTGCGCGTGAAGTCGCCCGTGGCGCAGCCAAAATCGGCACCACCGGGCGCGGCATCGGCCCGGCCTATGAAGACAAGGTGGCCCGCCGCGCAATCCGCGTCTGCGATTTGGCCGAGCCGGAAACCTTATCGTCCAAGCTCGACGAATTGCTGCTGCACCACAACACCTTGCTCGCAGGCCTTGGCGCGCCAACCTTTGAAAAACAGGCACTTCTGGATCAGCTTCTTGCCTATGCACCGCGCATCCTGCCTTTTGTTGAGGCAGTATGGGAGCGGTTGAACGAGGCCAGCAAAGCCGGTCGCCGTATTCTGTTCGAGGGCGCGCAAGCGGTGATGCTGGATGTCGATCACGGCACCTATCCGTTCGTAACCTCCTCCAACACGGTTGCCGCCACCGCCGCGTCCGGCGCAGGCATCGCGCCATCCGCCACCGGCTTCGTGCTCGGCATCGCCAAAGCCTATTGCACGCGCGTGGGCTCGGGGCCGTTTCCAACCGAATTGCACGACGATATTGGCAAGCTGCTTGGCGCGCGCGGTCATGAATTCGGCACCGTCACAGGCCGTCCGCGCCGTTGTGGCTGGTTTGATGCGGCCCTCGTGCGGCAAGCAATCAAGGTTGGCGGTGTGCATGGCATCGTAATGACCAAGATTGACGTGCTGGACGGGCTCAAGGAGCTACAAGTTTGCGTGGGCTACGACATCAACGGCACCCGCTTCAACCATCTGCCAGCGGCGATGCAGGCCCAGGCAGCGGCCACGCCAATCTATGAAACGCTGCCGGGCTGGAGCGAAAGCACGCGCGGCGCGCGCTCCTACGGCGAGTTGCCTGCCGAGGCAGTGAAGTATATCCGCCGCATCGAGGAACTGATCGAGGCGCCGGTGACACTGCTGTCCACTGGGCCAGAACGCGACGACACCATCATGATGCGTGACCCATTCGCCGGGTAACGGAAAATGTTACGCCTGCTGTGACAGGATTTCTTGGCATAGCATGGCGGTGGGTGCGAAAGGCTGACGCTATGGCATTGATTTTGCGAGGTTGGGGCTATGCCGTTTAGAAATGTCATCCGTCTGCACGCACCCACAGTTTCGTTCACGCCATCGATTCCGGCGCCGTCCCCCCATAACCAGCCTGCCAAACTGGCTCGGTCTTGCCACCTGTTCTCGATCCGCGATCGGATTGTGGCGCATGGTTGGATCACTGCGGCCAGCGCTCAGGGGTATGGACGCATAGTGTTTGAGCGGTCGGAAGAGGCCGAAAGCGGCGATCCTTGCGAATATATGCTGATCTACCGGCGCGATATCCCCTGGGCACATTGGGGGATTGCTTGCCGGTTGAGCGGTTATGAGGTGTGGCATGCCACAAGGGGCACCACGCTGGGCATCTTTGCGCATCTCACCGAAGCCCTGAATCACCTCCTCATTCATCTTGACTGACACGGCGGTCTAAACCCCGCATTCATCATTGGCTGTCAGACTTGCGTTGCTCAGGATAACGCGGGTCAAAATGTCCACGCCGGAAGACCAGTTCGTTCAAGGTATTTATGAAGTCTGCCACCAGCAGCCGCTGGACGGCGTTGGCGGCGGCTTGTCTGCTTTTGCGGTTCGGGATCGCCGTCATGGTCGGCTCGATTTGATGGCAGTGCAGGTTGGACATAGCGCACCGCCCCGACCAATGCCGATCACGGTCTTGGCGGGGCAGAGCGCCCCATATGTGTCGCTA
>CAIZGT010000027.1 GCA_903932545.1 uncultured Rhodospirillales bacterium | reverse complement strand
GGGGCGGGCAACCGCCCCCTGCTTTCGTGTTACTCTGTTGCCGAATAATTGCCACAGCAGACGGAAACCTCCCGTGTCTGATGCCGCTGTCTCTTCTGTCCCGCGTCCCTCGTCGTCGGTTGCCTCGATAGGCGATCGTGTTTTTGCTGTTCTGGCGCGCGCGGCCGGTATCCTGGTTCTGGTTCTGCTTGGGGCGATCATTATTTCGCTGTTCCGGGGCGGTTTGCCTGCGTTTCAGGCGTATGGTTTCGGCTTTCTGACCAATGTTGATTGGGACCCGGTCCGCGATATCTACGGGGCGGCGGTGCCGGTTTATGGCACGCTGATCACGTCAGTGCTGGCGATTATGTTCGCTGTACCGCTCGCGTTTGGCTGCGCGTTTTACCTGACCGAGCTGGCCCCGGATTGGATGCGCCGCCCGGTGGGCACCGCTGTTGAATTGCTCGCCGCTGTGCCGTCGATTATTTATGGCATGTGGGGCTTTTTCTTCGTTGTCCCGATTATGGGCGATTACGTTCAGCCGTTCTTTATCGACAATTTGGGCGATGTGCCGGTGATCGGGGCATTGTTTCAAGGCCCACCGTTTGGCACCGGCATTCTGACCTCGGCGCTGATTTTGGGCATTATGATCCTGCCGTTTATCGCCGCCACGATGCGCGATGTGTTTATGACCGTGCCTGCCGTGTTCAAGGAATCGGCGTATGGCGTGGGCTGCACGACGTGGGAAGTGATGCGCTCCATCGTGATCCCTTACACCCGCGTGTCGGTGGTGGGTGGCATCATGCTCGGCTTGGGGCGTGCGCTGGGTGAGACGATGGCGGTGACGTTTGTGATCGGCAACACCAACCGCATCTCCACCTCATTGTTCGGGCCGGGCAATACGATTGCATCGATCGTGGCGCTGGAATTTCCTGAAAGTGCTGCGGGCAGTCTGAAATTGTCCTCGCTGCTGGCGTTGGGCTTCCTGCTCTTCGTGATTTCCTTCATCGTGCTGGCGATCTCTCGCCTGCTGCTGCGCACCAAGGTGAAATGATGAGTGCCTCGATCTCCCCAACCGTGAGTTCGATCCCAGGTGGCGCGCGCGACCACACTGTGGCGGCGAAGCTGTCACGCAGCCGCGGTCGCTCGAACCTGATAGCCAAAACGCTGTGCTTCATCGCGACTGTGATTGCACTGGTGTTTCTGGCCGCCATTCTTGGGACACTGTTTTGGCTCGGCTTCAAAGGCATCGGTGCGCATGTGTTCACCGAAGTGACCAAGCCACCGGGCTCCGGCGGCGGTCTGCTGAATGCCATTGTTGGCAGCTTGATCCAGACCGTTCTCGGCGTGTTGATCGGCACCCCGATTGGGCTGATGGTTGGGACGTATTTGGCGGAATATTCGAGCGGGTCGCCGCTCGGCAACGCGGTGCGCTTCGTGTCAGACGTGCTGCTGTCGGCCCCATCGATCCTGATCGGCTTGTTCGTTTATACCATTTTGGTGGCGCCGTTTGGTGGCTTCTCGGGCATTGCTGGTGTGGTGGCGCTTGCAGTGATCGTGATCCCGATTGTGGTGCGCACCACTGAAGACATGCTGCAACTCATCCCGCCTTCATTGCGTGAGGCTGCGGTGGCGTTGGGTGCGCCGAAGTGGAAGGCGATTGTGTTTATCTGTTATCGCGCCGCGCTGAACGGGATTGCAACCGGCGTGCTGCTCGCCATCGCGCGTGTGGCAGGTGAAACGGCACCGCTGTTGTTCACCTCGCTGGGCAATCTTAACTGGTCGGTTGATATGACCGGCCCGATGTCGAGCTTGCCGGTGACGATCTATCAATATGCCGGCTCGCCGTTTGATGATTGGGTGCAGCTTGCCTGGGTTGGCGCACTTTTGATCACGTTTGGCGTTTTGGCCCTGAATATCATTGCGCGCGTCGTGCTGCGGCCGCGAAGCTGAGGATTGCGAGATGAGCATGACAAACCAAACAACGCCTGACGCGCAAGCCGCCCCGCAGATGGGAGCGATGGAAGCGCGCTCCTCATCCGTGCTGAGCAATGCGCGCATTTCTATCAACAAGGTGGATTTCTTCTACGGCACCAACAAGGCGCTGAAGGGGATCAACCTCAAGCTGCCGGAAAAGCAGGTAACTGGCCTGATCGGCCCGTCCGGCTGCGGCAAATCCACCCTGCTGCGCGTGCTCAACCGCATGTACGATCTCTATCCCGGCCAGCGCGCCGAGGGTGAGGTGATGATGGATGGCGAGAACATTCTCGCGCCGGGCCTGGACCTAAATCAGCTGCGCAGCCGCATTGGCATGGTGTTCCAGAAGCCGACGCCATTCCCGATGTCGATCTATGACAACATCGCCTTCGGCGTGAAGCTGCATGAGAAGTTGTCGAAGTCGCAGATGGATGAGCGCGTGGAATGGTCGCTCTCGCGCGCTGCTCTTTGGGGCGAAGTGAAAGACCGGCTGAACACGCCAGCCGGTGGGATGTCTGGCGGGCAGCAGCAGCGTTTGTGCATCGCGCGCACCATCGCCACCCGCCCGGAAGTGATCCTGTTCGACGAGCCGACCTCGGCGCTTGATCCGATCTCGACCTTGAAGATCGAAGAGCTGATCGACGAGTTAAAGCACGAATTCACCATCGCCATCGTGACGCACAACATGCAGCAGGCGGCACGCTGCGCGGATCAGGTGGCATTCTTTTATCTGGGCGAGCTGGTGGAAGTGGGCACGGCGACGCAGATGTTCACCGCGCCGCGCGAGAAGCGCACCCAGGAATACATCACCGGCCGGTTCGGCTGAGCAGGAATACGATCATGGCATCCGACGCCGAACACATTGTTAAAAGCTTCGAGAACGAGCTCAACCGTCTGCGCGCGATGATCGCCGAGATGGGCGGCATGGTGGAGCATCAGGTGGCTGATTGCTGCGATGCGGTGGTGAACCGCAACGCCG
>CAIZGT010000026.1 GCA_903932545.1 uncultured Rhodospirillales bacterium | reverse complement strand
TGAGGTTGACCAACTTCGTCAGGCACGTCGGCACCAAGCGCGCCGCTGCGGATCACGTGGCGGAAGCTGCTGCGCGTTGCGGCCAGTATTACGTCAACCACCGTTGGCTCGGCGGCATGCTGACCAACTGGAAGACCATCACCGGCTCGATCAAGCGCCTGCGCCAGATCGACGAGATGCTGGCGGGTGACACCCAGGGTCTGACCAAGAAAGAAGTGCTCGACATCACGCGTGACCGCGAGAAGCTGGAACGCGCGCTGGGCGGCATCAAGGAAATGGGTGGCCTGCCCGATATTCTGTTCATCATCGACACCAACAAGGAAAAGCTGGCTGTCGAAGAAGCGAACAAGCTGGGCATTCCGGTGATTGCGGTGCTCGACAGCAACTCCGATCCCGAAGGCGTCACCTACCCAATCCCAGGCAATGACGACGCGATCCGCGCCATCACCCTGTATTGCGAACTGATCTCTGGCGCGGTGCTTGATGGCATCAGCCAGGAGATGGTGGCCTCTGGCCGTGACATGGGTGCGATGGAAGATCTCGCGCCGGAAGTTATGCCTGAAGTTGCCGTTGAAGAAGTGGCTGCTGAGCCCGTCGCTCAAGCCTGATAGCTGATCTGGCCGCTGGTGAATCGACCGGCGGCCAGATACCACCACGACGAACACCATTACGGAGAGACACCCATGGCCGAGATCACAGCCGCCCTGGTGAAAGAACTGCGCGAGCGTTCCGGCGCCGGTATGTCCGATTGCAAAAAGGCGCTCGTCGAGACCGAAGCCAACATGGAAGAGGCCATCGACTGGCTGCGCAAGAAGGGCCTGTCAGCGGCTGCGAAGAAGTCGGGCCGAGTTGCGGCTGAAGGCTTGGTTGGCACCGCCTCTGAGCCGCGTGCGGCAGCGATGGTAGAAGTCAACGCCGAAACCGATTTTGTCGCGCGCAACGAAGCCTTCCAGAATTTCGTCTCAACCGTCGCGCAGATTGCTCTCACCACGGGTGAAGACGTGGATGCCCTCAAGGCTGCCGCCTATCCGGGCACGGGTCGCACGGTTGCTGAAGAACTGGTGCAGATTATTGCAACCGTTGGCGAGAACATGACGATCCGCCGCATCAAGGTGCTGCGCGTCGAGCAGGGTGCGGTTGCCACCTACATGCACAACGCGCTGAAGCCGGGCTTGGGCAAAATCGGCGTGCTGGTGGCACTGAAGGCCGCGAGCGAGGAAGACGCGATTGTCACGCTCGGTCGCCAGATCGGCATGCACGTCGCGGCCACCCGTCCGGAAGCGCTCGACGTGTCGAGCGTGGACCCGGCTTCGCTGGAACGCGAGCGCGCGGTGTTGGTTGAACAGGCCCGCGCTTCGGGCAAGCCTGAGGCCATCATCGAGAAGATGGTCGATGGTCGGATCAAGAAGTTCTACGAAGAAGTGGTCCTGCTGGAGCAGATTTTCGTCATCGACGGCGAAAATCGCGTGTCCGCCGTGGTGAAAAAGGCCGGTGCGGAACTGGTTGGTTTTGCCCGCTTCCATCTGGGCGAAGGCATCGAGAAAGAAGTTGGTGACTTCGCAGCCGAAGTGGCGGCGGCGTCTGGCGTTAAGCAGCCGGCCTAAATCGCTATGCGAGGCAGTGCGACAACGCGCTGCCTCGTTTGATTTTGGTTGGGTTCCCAAAGCATCTTGACCAAAACCCTGTCGGCTGCAACGAAGCTTCCCTTTGTTTCATTGTGGTTCTAGGGTTCGGCCGCCTCAAGCTCGCGCGGATTCGATGACAAAAGCACCCGCCTATCAACGTGTCCTGCTCAAAGTCTCCGGTGAGGCCCTGATGGGCTCTCGCGATTACGGCCTCGACAACGAGGTGGTGTCGCGAATTGCGCATGATGTGCGCGATGTGATGGCAATGGGCGTGCAGGTTTGTCTTGTTATCGGTGGCGGTAATATTTTCCGCGGCGTCTCCGGTGCCGCATCCGGCATGGAACGCGCCCAGGCGGATTATATCGGCATGCTCGCCACCGTGATGAACGCCCTGGCAATGCAGAATGCGCTGGAGCGCGTGGGCGTGCCAACGCGGGTGCAATCGGCCATTCCAATGTCCACCGTGTGCGAACCCTATATTCGTCGTCGCGCTGAGCGGCACATGGAGAAGGGGCGCGTGGTGATTTTCGCCGCCGGCACCGGCAACCCGTTCTTCACCACCGACACTGCGGCGGCCTTGCGCGCCACCGAAATGGGCTGCGATGCGCTGCTCAAAGGCACGCAGGTGGACGGGGTGTATTCCGCCGATCCGCGCAAGGATGCCTCGGCCACGCGCTATGATGAGCTGAGCTATCTGGAAGTGCTGGCGCGCGACCTGTCGGTGATGGATGCCTCCGCAATCAGCCTTGCCCGTGAAAACGGGTTGCCGATCATTGTCTTCAACATCCACGCCGCCGGGGCCTTTGCGCAGGTGATGCGCGCTGAAGGGCGGTTTACCCGCATCGTCGAGGTCAAATAGCACATGTCCACCACTGAACTTGCTGATCTGAAAGCCGACCTCACCCGCCGCATGGATGGCGCGCTTGACAGCCTCAAGCGCGATCTCGGTGGTCTGCGCTCCGGCCGCGCCAGCCCGCAATTGCTGGAGCCGGTGCGGGTTGAAGCCTATGGCAGCGAAGTGCCGCTCACCCAAGTGGCCAACATCGCGGTGCCAGAAGCGCGCATGCTCACCGTTCAGGTGTGGGATCGCACGCTGGTGGGCGCGGTTGAACGCGCAATCCGAGACGCAGGCATCGGTCTGAATCCGTCATCGGACGGCCAGACCGTGCGCGTGCCGATTCCGTTGCTGACCGGCGAGCGGCGCAACGAACTGGCGAAGCTGGCCGGTAAATATGCCGAGAACGCCAAGATTGCGGTGCGCGCAGTGCGTCGTGACGGCATGGACCAGACCAAGGCGCTGGAGAAAAAAAGTGTGATCAGCGAAGACGACGTGAAGACGTGGTCTGATGACATCCAGAAGCTGACTGATACGTATATTAAGCGGATCGACACGATGTTTGCCGATAAGGACAAGGAAATCCGCACGGTCTGACCTCTGGTCAGCCGTTGGGTCGCTTCGATGGGAGAGTTTGTTATCGCGCAACCGCAGGCACTGGTTGATCTGGCCGACTCCGATGCTCTGCTGGCCGGCAGCGCTGCGGTACCTGTGCATGTCGCCATCATTATGGACGGCAATGGCCGTTGGGCCGCATCCCGCGGGCTGCCGCGGGTGGCGGGGCATCGCGCCGGGGTGCAAGCGGTTCGCCGCACCATTGAGGCGGCGATCCGCAACAATATCGGTTGGCTCACGCTTTACGCTTTCAGCAGCGAGAATTGGCGGCGCCCGGCCGATGAAGTGCGCGATCTGACCGGGTTGCTGCGGCGCTTCATCAAGAGCGAACTCGCCGAGCTTGGCCGCAACGGCGTGCGGCTGCACTTCATTGGTGATCGCTGCCGGTTTGACGCTGATATTCAGCACGAGCTGGTGATTGCCGAGGCAGCGACGCAAGACAATTCGCGGCTTAATCTTGTGGTGGCGCTGTCTTACGGCGCGCGCGGCGAGATTGTGGCGGCGGCACAGCGTGCGCTGCTGGAAGTGGCAGCGGGCAAGCTCGATCCGGCGGCGCTTGACGAGACGTATTTCGCCAGCCTGCTTTCAACCAGCGGCATGCCGGACCCTGATCTGATCCTGCGCACCAGCGGTGAACAGCGTTTGTCGAATTTTCTGCTGTGGCAGTCGGCTTATGCCGAATTGGTGTTCACCGACGTGCTGTGGCCGGATTTCGGCGAGGCGGAGTTTGTCGCTGCTTTGCACGAATACGCCAGACGGGAGCGGCGCTTTGGCGCACGGCCCGGCTGACATTCTCCCCCCTTCGCCCTCCACCGCATGGCGAGATTTGCGCGCCAGAACGTTGTCGGCCCTGGTGGGCGGACCGATTGGGCTCGCGGCGCTGTGGTGGGGCGGGTGGTTGTGGGTTGGGCTTATCGCGATGATTGCGGTGGGGCTTGCGGTGGAGTGGCGCGGCTTGTGTCGCGCATTGAGCATGGCTTCGGCACGCGGTTGGGTCTTGGGGCTGCTCTATTTCGCACCGGCCTGCCTGTCGTTGGTCTGGCTGCGCGATGATACGATCGCCGGGC
>CAIZGT010000025.1 GCA_903932545.1 uncultured Rhodospirillales bacterium | reverse complement strand
TGATGCACAAGAAACTATGATACTTGTAAATGGTGACATTTCCAAAGAAAAAAAACTACTATCAAAACAACCATCGCACCACTTATGACTGATACGACACGATTTTGGACAATTTGCTTATAGCGCGGCTGACGCAGCCACAAAGCCAATATGTGGCCAATAGGAAACAATATGATGACGTTGTTTCCACAGATCATAAATACAACAACCAACGCGGCTGGGTAATATTTTGGCATTTTTTTCAAAAAATAAACCAATGCGATAACCAGAATAGAACCCCAGAATTCGACATGTAGGCTCCAGATTGGCAAATTGGATCCGTGGCCTTGGATTGCCGCGAGCAGTCCACTGCGCAAAAATCCGAATAATGTTGTCCCTTGAGCGCCCACCAAGATCGTCAGGCCGCTCAAATCGGATAACATTCGCATATACTCGCCGCGCGGTTCCAGCCCAGGCCAAACCTTCGAACCAGCCAAGTCCATGGCAGGGAGCAGCGAGTTGGGGACTAGGTAAACCGCTATAATCGCGCATAGCACTGCCACAAAAGCGGGGATGCCCAAGCGTAGCATGCGGCGCATAATGCTGAACAGGAACTCGTTCGGACAGCGCTCAAAACTCGGCGTCAACACCAATCCAGACATCAGAAAAAACAGATGAACGGCAGCTTCACCGTTGGCAAACCATTGCATAAGCACCCCTGATCGCGGTGAAAAAGCCTGGACGTAATGCTCCAAAACCACCATGACAGATGCCACGCCACGCAAGCCATCGAGATAAGTAATTCGCCGCATCCAGCACCTTGTTCGACCACGCTGACCGAGTTGCTAAGGTTTAAACGGGTTGATGTCACCTATTAAACAGCGACGGCCTAAGCACTTTGCACATAATTCGCAAGGTTGGCCCGCAGCACATCAAGTGCCGCATCACGGGCAGTGTCGCGCGCATCACGCACCCAAACGGCGGCGAGCGGTAGGATGTTGAGATGTTCTGCATCCGTTAACTCAAGCTTCACATACCGCACGCCCGCCACATTCATCCGCGATGACCAGTGCGGCACAATTGCGATGCCCAGACCGGCAGCCACCAAGTTGATGATGGTCTGCTTCTCCTCCGCAGCCTGTGCAATCACAGGTCGCAGGCCTGCTTGGCCAAACAGCTTGATGGTGAAATCGTGACTGTGCGGGCGGGATCGGCGATTGGGCAAGATGAGCGGCTCATGCGCAATATCATGCACCGCCAAACGCGCGCGTCGGCTCAGCGAATGCTGACTTGGCACCGCGACCATAGCGGTTTCGTCATATAGCTTTAAGAACCGCAATTGGCGACTTTGGTGCTCTGGCGGTCTTATGAAGGCGAGATCCAGGGAGCACGTCACCAGTTGCCGCGCAGCCTGGCCGAAATGCAGCGCATCGACCACGGCAACGAAACAGCGTAGCTGCGTGAGATCCATAGTGTCGCATCCACGCAGGTTGGTGAGGTGCGGATTATATCAATTATTTATATAGCCTGCTGTTGATTGAGGCGCCCTTGGTGCAGGTTTAGGAAGAAGGCTCGTGTCCTCCATTTTTACCCACACACCGTGAGAGATCTGCGCTTTATGAAAACCTACAAAATTGCTGCCATTCCCGGCGATGGCATCGGCACCGAAGTTATCTCCGCGGGCGTTGCGGTGCTGGAAGCCCTCGCCGCGCGGGCTGGCAATTTTACCTTCCAGATTGATGATTTTGACTGGGGTGGCGATTACTACCTCAAGCATGGACGGATGATGCCGGAAGATGGTCGCGCGCAAATCCGCCATCACGATGCCATCTTGTTCGGCTCGGCAGGCCATCCCGAGATCCCAGACCACATCACGCTATGGGGCCTGCGCCTCGCGATCTGCCAGCCGTTCGACCAATACGCCAATGTGCGGCCAACCCGCATTCTGCCCGGCATCACCTCACCGCTGCGCAATGTGTCGGGCAAAGAATTGGATTGGGTGATCGTGCGCGAGAACTCGGAGGGTGAATATTCCGGTGTGGGTGGCCGCGTGCATCAAGGGTTGCCGATTGAGGTGGCAACTGACGTGTCCATTATGACCCGTGTCGGGGTAGAGCGGATTATCCGCTATGCGTTCAAGCTCGCCCAGTCTCGCCCGCGCAAATTGCTCACGGTGGTGACGAAATCCAACGCC
>CAIZGT010000024.1 GCA_903932545.1 uncultured Rhodospirillales bacterium | reverse complement strand
CGGAGCGCGCGGTCAGCGGAATACGCGAGACCAGATCGAGATTGGGAACGTCGGGATAAATCATCGGCACAGGCTTCCCGCTTTGTTCACCCAGCGCAACTTAGGAGTGACCCGGATGCGCGCAGAGCTAGGCAGTTCGCAGCACCCGCCCAGCGACAACGTCGAGCTTGGCCAGCATCGCGGGATCACGCTTTTCAGCGTGCGTGATTAGCGCATATTCCAGCGCACGATCACATCCAGCGGGGCAAGGACCACGCTCACCGCCAATCATCGGCACCACTGTTTTCACCAAGTCTCGCGCCTTTTCGGCATTGCCGAGCAACACGCGCACCACCTGATCCACCGTGACCGCATCATGGTCGGGGTGCCAACAATCATAATCGGTCACCATAGCCATAGTGGCATAGCACATCTCTGCCTCGCGGGCGAGTTTGGCCTCGGGCATGTTGGTCATACCGATCACCGAACAGCCCCAGCTGCGATAGAGATTGCTTTCCGCTTTCGTGGAGAATTGTGGGCCTTCCATCACCAAATAGGTGCCACCGCGTGTGACCGGCAGACTGATGTGATGCGACGCCACTTCCAGTGCGTCACCCAGTCGCGGGCAGACCGGGTGGGCGACTGAGACATGTGCCACGCAGCCTTCGCCGAAGAAGCTCTTTTCCCGGGCAAAGCTGCGATCGATGAAGTCATCAACAATTACGAAATGGCCCGGTGGCAGTTCTTCCTTTAGCGAGCCGACCGCGGAGAGTGAGAGAATATCCGTCACACCCAAACGCTTGAGCGCGTGGATATTGGCGCGATAGTTCAGTGCCGAGGGCGGCTTGGGATGGCCACGACCATGCCGCGGCAAGAACACACAGCGCACACCGCCGAGCCAGCCTTCGAGCAATTCATCTGACGGATCACCCCAAGGGGTAGAGACTTTTCGCCAAGTTTTATTTTCCAACCCGTCAATATCGTAAAGGCCTGAGCCGCCGATGATGCCGATAGTCGGCTGGATCTTGGTGGTGTCAGACATTGCTCTTACCTCTTGCTCAGAACCAAAACGCCCCGCCCTGTGAAGGGGCGGGGCGCTTGTGTCAACTCAAACGAGATGACGACGATTAGTGGTGCACGTCAGACCAAAACTGACGCTTCACCCCATAGGTGACAACGGTGAGTGCGGCTAGGAACAGCATCACCTTCACGCCAAGACGCTTGCGCGCGTCAGCTTCCGGATTGGCGACAAAAGCCAGGAACGTGGTCACGTCGCGCGCTTCCTGTTCCAGCGTAGCCTTGGTGCCATCCGCGTATTCAACCCGATTGTCCGACAGCGGCGCTGCCATCGCAATCTGGTTGCCGGCCATGACTTTGTTATAGTTCATGCCGTCACCCATCTTCATGCCCGCTGGCGGCTCAGAATAGCCGGTCAGCAGTGCATAGATGTAGTCAGGTCCACCTTCACGTGCCTTGACCAGCACCGATTGGTCCGGCGGATACGCGCCGTTGTTGCCAGCACGTGCGGCCTTCTCGTTCGGATATGGCGACTTAAAGTGATCCGACGGCAGGCCCTTTCGTTCGGCAGGCTGGCCATCGTCACCAATGGTGGGAACGTCCACCTCGGCCGCGATTGCCTTGATCTGCTCAT
>CAIZGT010000023.1 GCA_903932545.1 uncultured Rhodospirillales bacterium | reverse complement strand
TCGCCGCCGTGGCGGATGCCGGGGCCTATCGCTTCCGCTATGCTGACACGCTGGGCGTGCTCGACCCGTTTGCCACCGAGGCGCAGTTTCGCAGATTGCGCGCCAACTCGGATCTGGCGCTGGAATTCCACGGCCACAACGACCTCGGCCTCGCCACCGCCAACACGCTGGCCGCCCTGCGTGGCGGTGCCACGGATGCCAGCGTGTGCGTGACCGGCCTGGGCGAGCGTGCGGGCAACGCGACGCTGGAACAAGTGGCGGCTGCGATCAGTTGTCTGGGACTTGGCCACACGTCGATCCGTCTGGACTGCTTGCCCGCGCTGTCCAGCCGGGTCTATGCCGCCGCCAACCGGCCGTTGCCAGCGGATGCGCCGATTGTGGGGGCGCATGTGTTCACCCATGAATCGGGCATTCACGTCAGCGGCTTGTTGCGCGATCCCGGCACGTATGAGGCGATGGAACCCACCCAGTTTGGCCGTCAGCGCCAGATTGTGCTCGGCAAACATTCCGGCAGCGCGGCCATTCGGGCCGCGTTGGAGGCGGAGGGTGTGCAGGCGTTGGCGGACAGCATGCCGGGGTTGCTCTCACGCCTGCGCGTCTATGCAGGGCAGGTTAAGCGCCCGGTGACACGCAGCGAATTGCTGGGCCTATTGGCACAGCCGAGCGGGGCGGTGGCTTAGCCGTGATCGTCCAAGCCGAGGGCTACCGCGGCGGCAATCGTTTGCGCACGGCTTTCGATTGCCCGGTAGCGTGCCACCATCTCGCGACCGGCGCGGGTGAGGGCTGCATGTCCACCGCCTTGCCCGCCCGCACTGCGCGCCGCCGCCGGGCAGCCCAGCGTGGTGTCGATTTGTTCAAGCATCGCAAGCGCCCGAGGGTAGGACATCCTCATTTCCCGTGCCGCCTGCGCCACCGACCCGGTACGCGCGATTTGATCCAGCAGTTCGATCTTGCCGTGGCCAATCCGTCCGCCCTCAGCAAAATCGAGCCGAATGGTCACGCGCGGTATCGGATGCCACAAACTGTCTCGTGGTGAGGTCATGATCAGCGCCTTCCTCCCCTTCCGATGTGCCGGATGGGACTGAGCAAGGGCAAAGCAAGCGCTGGGCCGCACGCGGCTTTGGTTTAGAACATATTGAATTCACGTTATAAATGATCGTTTAGGACGGAAAACGTCGATTTGTTGTCGCAAAGCCGACAATCACATGTATTCGCCTTAATTTTTTCTTTTGCACTGCAAAATCCCGTTGCATGGTTGGTGACATACTCCCTACGATTTCTTGCGGGTGAGGGTTTTGCGGTGCGAACTGAGAGGTAAAGCATGGGTATCATGCGGGACTCCGTCGGACTGGCTTTGGGTGATACATCTCCCGACCGGTCAAGCCGGTCACTCCTGGGAATTTACGAGATCTCCAAGATCTTGTGTGGCCCGGGTGATTTGCGGCATTTGTTGGCAGCCACGCTCAGTGTGCTGAACAGCTTTTTGGATATGGGCAATGGCGTTGTCGCTTTGCTCGACGAACATGGTGACCCGGAATTGATCGTCTCTGAGGCGCTTGATCCGATTCAAACGCGCGCCTATTTCGCCGCGTTGCCGGAGCGGGTGATCGGCCAGATCGTGGTCTCGGGGATGCCGGTTCTTGTTGATAATGTGAGCGAGGACACCAATTTCGCGCCGTGGGATACGACGTTGTGGGGCCAGAACCCCGGCGGTTGGGCATTTATCGGCGTGCCGATCCGTGATCGCGACCGCGTGGTGGGGGTGCTTACCATCGATCGCGCCTGGGTGAAATCCTATGATCTTCGACCGGATGAGGATGTCCGCTTTCTGAAAATGGCGTCCAACTTGATTGGCCAAACCGTTCGGCTGCACACTCTGGTGATCCGTGACCGTGAGCGAATGCAGGCCGACCAGCGCCGCATCGAGAAAGGGCGGGACCAAATGGTTGGGCCGCGCCCAATCGGCGGCACCAAAATTATCGGTGACAGCGCGGCGCTGCAATCCGCTCTTAGCCAAGTGCAACGCCTCGCACGCAGCAACGCCTCAGTGCTGCTGCGCGGTGAGTCGGGCACCGGCAAGGAGTTGTTCGCTCAGGTGATCCACGAAAGCTCGGCGCGCCGGGCGGGGCCGTTTGTGAAACTCAACTGCGCCGCCTTGCCGGAATCGGTGCTCGAATCGGAGTTGTTCGGCCACGAGAAGGGGGCCTTCACCGGGGCGATTGCGATGCGCAAAGGCCGCTTCGAGTTGGCCGATGGCGGCACGCTGTTCCTCGACGAAATCGGCGAAATCTCGGCCGCATTCCAGGCCAAGCTGTTGCGGGTGTTGCAGGAAGGCGAGTTTGAGCGCGTGGGCGGCTCGCGCACGATCAAAGTGAGTGTTCGCCTGGTCAGTGCGACAAACCGCAATTTGGAAGAGGCGGTGGCAAAGGGCAGCTTCCGCGCGGACCTGTATTATCGCATCGCGGTTGTGCATCTGCTGTTGCCCGCGTTGCGCGAGCGGCATGGCGACATTCCGGTTCTGGCACGCGAGTTCCTGGCGCGCTTCAACTCAGACAACAAAACCAGTCTCACCATGTCCAACCCGGCGATGGCGGTGATGCAGTCTTGCTACTTCCCCGGCAACGTGCGTGAGCTGGAAAATTGTGTCCGGCGGACGGCGACAATGGCCAATGGCACCCGGATTGAGGAGCATGATCTATCGTGTCGCAATGATGGCTGCCTGTCGTCGGTGCTGTGGCAATCCTCCTCCCCGCCAAATCCCCGCTCAGACGGCGCCAGATTGCCGGGCTTTCCGTCTCCGGTGCCGGTTGTTCAGCGCAGCGGCGGGGCTTCGATTGAGGTGCCACTGGAGGCGTTGCGGGTGATTGAGCCTGCGCCCGCGTCAAACCATGCGGGCTACACTCTGCCGCATGATGGTTCGCGCTCGGAGCGTGAGGCGTTAATTGATGCGATGGAGCGCACCGGCTGGGTGCAAGCCAAGGCGGCACGGCTGATGAACCTGACCCCGCGCCAGATCGGCTACGCGCTGCGCAAATACGACATCTCGATCAAGAAATTCTAAACCGGATGGCAGCCCCCAACATCGCTTATGCGATCTGCGGCGTGGGCGATATTCCCAATCGTTGCGCCCGTGCGTTCAGCCTGCTGGGGCAGGCGGGTGAGGCGGTTCACATCGTGCTGGTGCGCTGGGATCGCAAAATCCACGGCTACCGCAACCGCTGCCCGCATCATGGCACGCCATTGGACTGGGAGCGTGACCAGTTTTTTGATGGCACTGGCACGAACCTGATGTGCGGCAAGCACGGCGCGGTGTTCGCGCTCGACAATGGAGTTTGCCTCGGCGGTCCGTGTGTGGGTGCGGCGTTGGAGCGGCTGACGCTGTCGATTGATGGCGGCGAGATCTGCCTGCACGGCGTGGCGCTGGCGGAAGATTAAGCCTCGTAGGGCGGACTGCTGACGTCGGATTTCCGTCGTATCCCGACATTGGTTGTCGAACTCAAGACAATGTCGGATTCCTGATTTTTCTCAAAACTATGATGAAAATCAGTATATTAACTCCCCAATAAACTTGGCCCAGCCTTTGCAGTTACCCATCCGGAGCGGGAGGACCGACACGCGGTCGTCACGGATGTATTTGCAGAGGAGCGAGGTTGGCCGATGTTAGACCACACCACGACCGGCGATTCAGTGTCGGTTGCCGACATCTTGCAGCAGGTTGCCGAGCACAAAGGCTGCGGTACCTCGGCGGCGAGCGGCAAGGCGAGTTGCGGTTCCGGCGCGGGGGAGAACGACATGGACCAGTCGGGGTTTCTTTCGAACGAAAAGGAGTAGAGGTGGGACATGACGTCGCATGCACAGCCTGGGTATCTGGGAGGGCGAATAAGAAACGGGGACACCGTGTGATTGTGTGGGCCCGTCTGAGCCTCGCTTCCGCAGATTTCAGGCAGCAGAGCGGTTCACGAACCTGTTCAGGTACCTAGAAAAGGGATGGAAGGGAGGGCAACGGTTGGAGGACCGCGTGGAGGCGCGTATGG
>CAIZGT010000022.1 GCA_903932545.1 uncultured Rhodospirillales bacterium | reverse complement strand
CTTGGGCTGACAGCACACAGCGCAGCATCTCCTTCACAGTGGTTTTGCCCACCGAGCCAGTGACGGCGGCGAGCCTGCCGGTGAAACGGGCGCGGGCAAAGCGGCCAAGATCGTGTAGGGCGGCGAAAGTGTCTGCCACCACCAACAACGGCGCTTGCTCAAGCCCCGGTGGCACATGATGCACCAGCGCGCCCGCCGCCCCCGCCTTGAGCGCATTGGCGACGAAGCGATGGCCATCGCCGTTTTCGCCGATAAGGGCGATGAACAGCGAACCGGGCGTGATTGAGCGGCTGTCGATTGAGACGTGATCAGCCGCGAATGGTGCCAGCATTTTGCCGTTGGTTGCGGTGACGAGGTCGGCAGGGGTCCATAACGGGTTCATGCGGCCCCCACCAGCGCGCGGATCACGCTCGCATCATCGAAGGGCAACGTCTCGCCGCCGACAATTTGGCCCTGCTCATGCCCCTTGCCCGCCACCACCAGCACATCGCCGGGTTGGAGCGCGTTCAAGCCCGCCGAAATCGCTGCGTGACGGTCCCCGATCTCGATGGCGGACGGAATTGCGGCCATGATCGCGGCGCGGATCAGCCCGGGATTTTCACTGCGCGGATTGTCATCGGTCACGATGGCGAAATCCGCTGCCTTGGCCGCTTCGCCCATGAGCGGGCGCTTGCCTGGATCGCGGTCGCCGCCTGCGCCGAAGACGATGTGCAGGCGGCCTTGCGTGTGGGGGCGCAGCGCGGCGATGAGGCGGCAGAGTGCGTCGGGCGTGTGCGCGTAATCGACGTAAGCCGCTGCCCCATTGGGCAGCGTTGCCGCCAGTTCCATGCGACCGCGCACGCCTTGCAGATGGCTGAGAGCGTCGAAGGCGTGGGCGGCCCCGGTCATTGCGGCCAGAGTCGCCGCCAGAATTGCGTTGTCGGCCTGGAATCGGCCGGCGAGCGGGAGGAACAACTCGCGTCCGTCAACGGTGAGCATCTGGCCGTCGGGCAGTGCTGCACTGCGCTGTGGCCCGACGACGCGGAAATTGAGGCGGCGTTTGGTGGCGATGGCGTGCAGTTCGGCCAGGGTGTCGGCATCCAACGCATCACTTGCCACCGCCGCAGCGCCTGCGGGCAGCAGATCGGCGAACAAGCGCAGCTTGGCGGTGCGATAGGCGGCCATGGTGTGGTGATAATCGAGATGGTCGCGGGTGAGATTGGTGAAACCACCGCCGCACAGCTTCACGCCATCAAGCCGGTGCTGATCCAGACCATGCGATGAGGCTTCCAGGGCTGCGTGCGTCACACCATCCTGCGCCAGAACCGCCAGCGTGTTCGCCAGCGATACCGGATCAGGCGTGGCCAGGCTCGGCCCGCCGCCAGCACCGGGGGCGATCACGCCGAGCGTGCCGAGACTGGCGGCGCGCTTGCCGCAGATTGTCCAGATCTGGCGCAGGAAATCGACGCTGCTGGTTTTGCCGTTGGTGCCGGTGACCGCCACCACGTAATCCGGCGGCGCGCCGGCCAGCGCCGATGCGATCAGCGCCAGCAGGCGG
>CAIZGT010000021.1 GCA_903932545.1 uncultured Rhodospirillales bacterium | reverse complement strand
TCACCGGCGGCGACGATATGACGCTGTTCGAAGTTGATCAGGCTGCCAATCGCATCCGTGAGGAAGTGGACGAAAACGCAAACATCATCTTCGGCACCGCCACCGATGAGAGCCTGAATGGTCGCGTTCGTGTGTCAGTGGTTGCCACCGGCATCGAGATCGCCCAGCCAAAAATCGCTGAGCGTCCACAATTGATGGCCGTCGGTGGCATCGGTGGTGGCGCGGGCGGTATGACAGCCCCGGCAATGACCAACACTGCACCATCCTCAGTGCCGCCACAGACCATGATGTCGAATATCTCCCCCGCGGCACCGATCATAGCACCACCGATGACAAGCATCGCCGCAGGTCGCAATCTGGGCAGCGCCTTGGCGCGCGATCCTGCATCTCACCCAACCTCTCGCGTGGCCGCGATGCCGCGCTCGATGCCGCCATTGGGCATGCCGATTGCCGGGCACGCTGAAGCGGTTGAGCCAGAGGCCCGTGCGCCGGAGTCTCGTTTTGCCGTGCCGCGTCCGCAGGCTGAGCCGACGGCAGTGCCGATGATCGACACGGCACTGGACGAACCACCTTTGCCCGCGCGTCAAATCCCGTCGCATCTGCAGCAACCGCTGAAGCCCACCCCACAACTGCGCCCCGCCGCCCGCCCGGCAGATATGCGCAGTCCAGATGCACGGGGGCCAGAGCTTCGCCCAACGCCGAAATACAACACGGCACCAGAGGCGCCCCCAAGCAACCAGCCGCGCAAAAGCCTATTTAGCATCGTCACCGGCGCCATCCGTGGCCAGGCGGGGACAGAGATGCAGGCAGCGCCGGTTGCCCGCGTTGAGCCCACTGCCTCCGATTACGCCTCCGATTACGCCTCCGAGCCGCCGCGTGCCCAAATGCGTCAGACCGGCACAGACGATATCGGGATCGAAATTCCTGCCTTTTTGCGCCGCCAGAACTAATCCACGCACTGCGCTGTCACCAATCGGGCCATAACTGGCAACAGTTATGGCCCGTGTGTTTTTGTATCAGCATGCTGCAGCGCGGCAGATTGTATCTGAATGTAACGATTTCGTGTGTTTTTGTTGTTTATAATCAAGTACTTGTGGCGCAATATTCAGAAACAATCCTTGACTGGCGAAGCGCCAACCCCATGCCTAGTTTGCAGATGTGGCGAAGGGCAACTGCCTGAAACTCGCCACAAATCGAATCCACTCTGTTGTGGAACGATGGCTCGGGCTTCGAAACGGGATTTGCGCAATATGGATGGTCTGCCACATAGCTTGACGCTCCAGACCGACCTGACTGTGCAGCGTACGCTGGCAAGCTCGGTCGGCTGCGTAGGCGTCGGCTTGCACAGCGGCCGTCGCACCACTTTGGTGATGCACCCGCTTCCCGCTGGCAGCGGTATCATATTCCGCCGCACCGATCTTGATCCTTCTGTTGGTCCAGTGGAAATTCCGGCGCGTTTTGACCACGTGGCAGACACGCGGATGTGCACCGTGGTGGCGAACAAGCAGCGCCCGCAATGCCGCGTCGGCACCATCGAGAATGTGATGGCCGCCCTGGTTGGCAGCGGCATTCACAACGCGCT
Organism: uncultured Rhodospirillales bacterium; assembly: GCA_903932545.1. Lineage (GTDB taxonomy): Bacteria > Pseudomonadota > Alphaproteobacteria > Acetobacterales > Acetobacteraceae > CAIQQQ01. The sequence continues at coordinate 3,288 of CAIZGT010000021.1, read as the reverse complement.
GATTGATGTGGACGGCCCAGAAGTGCCGATCCTGGACGGTTCCTCGCGCGATTTTCTGTTTCTGATCGATTGCGCAGGCGTGGTTGAGCAATACGCGCCGCAAGCACAGATTGAAGTTTTGCGCAGCGTGCGAGTTGAACAGGGTGAGGCATTTGCTGAACTCCGTCCCGCTGCTGATGGTTTCACTATGGCGCTGTCCATCGAATTCCCAGCCGCCGCCATCGGGCGTCAGGCCTACACCATGCGCTTCTCACCCGAGAACTTCCGGCAGGAACTGGCGATGTGCCGCACCTTCACCCAGGCGCATGAGGTGCAGGCTCTGCGCGCTGCGGGCCTGGCGCTTGGTGGCAGCCTCGACAACGCGGTGGTGGTGGATGGCGACAAAATCTTGAACCAGAGCGGCCTGCGCATGGCCGATGAGTTTGTCCGCCACAAGATGCTTGATGCGGTGGGCGATTTGGCTTTGGCAGGCGCGCCGCTGCGTGGCCGCATGCTGTCGCACCGCACCGGCCACGCACTGAACAACCGATTGCTGCACGCATTGTTCGCCGATGACGCCAATTGGCGCTTGGTCAGCGAAAACACTGCCAGCCACAAATTGTGGCAATCCGCATCCGTTGCGGCCTGAACGCAATCGACGTCGATTGAGTGCCTGACCAGGGCTTCGCCTCTGGCTGGTGTGTGCTATAGACGCGGCTCATTCAGTGTTTGGTGATCGACGTGCTTCTCTCCCGACTTGCCGCCCTGTTCCTGGTAATGTTTGCCCTTGCTGGGTGTTCGATCTTCGGTCCGGACGAAAAGCCGATCGATCCGGCCACGGTGCCCGCCGATCAGCTGTATTCACAGGGTGTGGATAAGTTGAACGCCAAGGATTATGAGGCGGCGGTCAAAACGTTCTCATCACTGGAACAAACTTACCCTTATTCGTCTTACGCAATCAAAGCGCAAATGATGCAGGGATATGGCGAGTATCTGCGCAACCACTACAGCGACTCGATAGCTGTTCTGGACCGCTTTATCCAACTGCACCCAGTGCATCGCGATATCGCGTATGTCTATTATCTGCGTGCCCTCGACTATTACGAACAGATTGCCGATATCGCGCGTGACCAGAAGGGCACGGCGGACGCGATGAGCGCCCTGCAGGAAGTAACAACGCGCTTCCCAGACAGCCCGTATGCACGCGATGCCCGCCTGAAAATCGATCTGGCGCGCGACCATCTGGCCGGCAAGGAAATGGAGATCGGGCGCTATTATGAGCGTCAGCATCTCTACACCGCGGCCATCGGCCGCTTCCAGCGCGTGGTGGATGATTTTCAAACCACCAATCACGTGCCGGAAGCCCTGCAACGCCTGACGGAAATCTATCTGCTGCTCGGCTTGCCAGAAGAGGCGCGCAAAACCGCCGCTGTGCTTGGTCACAATTATCCGGGCAACGAGTGGTATAAGAGCAGCTACGATCAACTGGTCTCGGTTGGCGAAGTGAAGGCGGCGCCTGATCTGCAAAAGGCTGCCGCGGTGCAGGAGCAGGGCTTCTTCAGCCATCTCGTGCCAGACATTTTCTGACCGCGCCGTGCTCGCAAGCCTGTCGATCCGCGATGTGGTGCTGATCGAGAGACTTGATCTTGCCCTCAACCCTGGCCTCACCGTGCTCACCGGCGAGACCGGGGCGGGTAAATCCATCCTGCTCGACTCGCTCGGCCTCGCCTTGGGTGCGCGCAGTGAGCAGGGCTTGGTGCGCGCCGGTTGCGCCCAGGCCAGTGTGGCGGCGGTGTTCACGCTGCCCGCCGACCATCCCGCGTTTGGAATGCTCGCTGAGCAGGGCATAGACGCTGATTCAGACATCGTTTTGCGCCGCATCGTCGGCTCTGATGGCCGCTCGCGGGCTTTCGTGAATGACCAGCCAGTCGGCGCCGCCCTGCTCAGGCGGCTCGGTGCGCTGCTGGTGGAGGTGCAAGGCCAGGGCGACCAGATGGGACTCGCCGATCCGGCCGGCCACGGCGCGCTGCTCGACAGTTACGGCGCAGAGGCGGCGCTGCGCACAGAAGTCTCCGCCCGCTTCAAATCCTGGCGCGCCGCACAGGCCGCCTTGCGTGAGGCTGAGGACGCCATCGCCGCTGCGCAGCGAGACGAGGAATGGTTGCGCCACGCCACCGATGAACTCGCAACCCTCGCGCCCAAGCCCGGCGAAGAGGAGCAACTCGCCACCGAGCGCCAGCGTCTGCAGCATGGTGAGAAGCGGGCGGAAGCAATTGCCAGCGCGCTCTCCGAACTCACCCCGCGTGATCGTCGCAGTGCCGGCCCCGGTGCCGCCTTGCGCGCCGCCGGTCGCGCCCTGCAACGCCTCGCCGCCGCCGAGGCCAACCCCGCCGCCCCGGCTTTGGCCGCCCTTGAACGCGCCGAGGAGGCGTTGGCCGAAGCCGAGATGCTGCTGGCACGGCTTGCACAAGATATCGAGGCCGACCCGCGCCTGCTTGAAGCTGCCGAGGAGCGGCTGTTCGCGTTGCGGGCCGCTGCCCGCAAGCACAATGTTCAGGTGTCTCACCTCCCCGATCTGCTCACCCATCTGCGCGCTCGCCTCGCAGCCCTGGAAACTGGCACCGCACAGGTGGATGAGCTGCAACGCGCTAGTGTCTTGGCGCGTGATGCGTATATCCAAGCGGCCAAGCGCCTAAGTGCTGCACGCAGCCTCGCGGCGCGGCGGTTGGAGACGGCCATCGGCGCAGAATTGCCCCCACTGAAACTCGACCGTGCCCGCTTCTTCGTTGCCGTTGAGGCGCTGGCAGAATCGGCATGGTCGGCCACCGGCAGCGATTCAGTGAAATTCCTGATCGCCACCAATCCCGGCCAAACCCCCGGACCACTTGGCAAAATCGCCTCTGGCGGCGAACTCTCGCGCCTGATGCTGGCGCTGAAAGTGGTGCTGGCGGGCGGCTCGCCGGTGCCAACTTTGGTGTTCGACGAGGTGGATAGCGGCATTGGCGGCGCCACCGCCGCCGCTGTTGGCGAGAGACTCGCGCGGGTGGCGGAGAATGTGCAAGTGCTGCTCGTCACCCACTCCCCGCAAGTCGCCGCACGCGGGGCCACGCATTGGCGCGTGGCGAAATTCGCCGATGACGGCCGGGCTGAGACGCGGGTTGAACCGCTGGAGGGCGCTCAACGTCAGGAAGAAATCGCCCGCATGCTGGCGGGTGAGATCGTGACGGATGAAGCGCGGGCGGCGGCGGCGAGGGGTGCTGGTTCGAGCGGTGGCCGGGTGTACGGGGGCGGGGCTGGGTCGAGCGGTGG
>CAIZGT010000020.1 GCA_903932545.1 uncultured Rhodospirillales bacterium | reverse complement strand
GGGAACGCGTCGCGGATCATTTTGATCCCCTCCAGCGTCCACTGCCCCAGCTTGCGATCATCCTCATTGCCGGTGGCGATGGTGAACGTCAGCGGGTCGATCATCAGATCGGATTGTTGCAGGCCGTGCTGGTTGCAGGCGAAATCCACCAAGCGTGCGGCGATGCGCAGCTTGTCCTCAGCGGTTTTCGCCATACCGACTTCATCAATGGTGAGGGCAATCACCGCCGCGCCGAATTTCTTGGCCAGGATCATCCGATCCTCCGCCGCCTTCTCACCATCCTCGAAATTGATCGAATTGATGATCGGCTTGCCGCCATGCAGCTTCAAAGCCGCCTCAATCACCGGGGTTTCGGTGCTGTCGATCACCAACGGCGAGTTCACCGAGGAGGTGAAGCGGGTGATCACCTCGTTCATCTCATACATCTCATCGCGGCCCACAAAGGCAGTGCAGATGTCGAGGCTGTTCGAGCCCTCACCAATCTGCTCGCGGCCCATCGAGACGCAGCCGTCCCAATCGGCCTTTTCCTGCAACTCACGCCATTTCTTCGAGCCGTTGGCGTTGCAGCGTTCGCCGATGGAGAAATACGAATTCTCCTGTCGCAGCGACACCTGCGAATACAGCGAGGCAACGGCGGGCATCCACACCACCGAACGCTGCACCGGCGCCGGGCGATAGGGCGCGTGCCGGCGCAGCATCTGATCGAGTGCTGCGATATGCTCCACATTGGTGCCGCAACAGCCGCCGATCATGTTCACGCCGTCTTCTACCACGAACCGATCAACCCAGCTCGCCATCTCCGCCGCACCCAGCGGATAATGCGTTTTGCCATCCACCAATTCGGGCAGCCCGGCATTGGGCAGCACCGAGATCATCCCCGGCCAGTTGCGCGCCAAATAACGCACATGCTCGGCCATCTCCTGCGGCCCGGTTGCGCAATTCAGCCCAATCAGCGGCACATCAAGCGCCTGGATCACCGTCGCGGCAGCGGCGATATCGGGGCCGACGAGCAATGTGCCAGTGGTCTCAACCGTCACCTGCACGAAAATCGGCGTGTGCTTGCCCGCCTCTTTGCGTGCCAGCTTGGCAGCATTGACGGCGGCTTTGATTTGCAAAGTGTCTTGGCAAGTCTCAATGAGAATCGCGTCCACCCCGCCCGCAATCAGCCCGCGCATCTGCACGGCGAGGCTGGCTTCGAGGTCGTCATATTTGATGTTGCCAAGCGAGGGCAGCTTGGTGCCTGGCCCAACCGAGCCGAGCACATACCGCACGCGCCCATCAACGAAGCTCTCAGCCGCCTCACGCGCCAACTCAGCGGCGCGCTGGTTGATCTCAAACGCGCGGTCGCCAAGATCGAACTCGCCCAGAGTAACGGTGGAGGCCCCAAACGTGTTGGTCTCCACCATATCAGCACCCGCCGCGAAATAGCCGCGATGGATGTCGCGCACCAAATCGGGACGCGAGAGCGTGAGAATATCAGTGCAATTCTCCTGCCCCCAATAATCCTTCTCAATATCCAGCGTGAGCGACTGCACAATGCTGCCCATGCCGCCATCGCAGAGCAAAACCCGCTCGCGCAGAGCATCAAGGAGAGGTGTGCTTGTCATGTAATGTCTTTCGTATCCACATATGGTGAAGGAATTGGTAGGCGCCGCGCGGTCCAGAGCCGCACATCGAGCGGGCCGGGAACCGTCATCGCGTCAGGCGTGGACACGGTGTCGCCCAGCATCGAGGCGATGGCGGCATCAGGGAAACCGGGCCAGCGATGGGCCAGATCCTCCATCGCATGCGCATTGGCGTGCGGTGCGAGATCGATCACCACCAACATCCCACCGGGCTTGAGCACGCGCACCGCTTCGCGCAAGGCGGCCTTCGGGTCTTCGGCGTAATGCAGCACCATTTGCAGCATCACATGATCAAACGACGCATCGGGCAGCGGCAGGCGATACATATCCGCAAGCCGAACAAGGCAGTGATCCATCCCCGGCTTCGAAAGTCGCGCGCGGGCCAACGCC
>CAIZGT010000019.1 GCA_903932545.1 uncultured Rhodospirillales bacterium | reverse complement strand
CGTGGCCTGTCGGTTGGCGTGTTCCTGCGGCTGACCGGATTGCTGATCCCGAATTTCGTCGCGGTGATTTTGCCGATCACCTGCTTTGTGGTGGTGCAGTTCGTCTATCAACGGCTGGCAAGTGACCGGGAATTGACGGTGATGCGCGCCGCAGGCTTGTCGCAATTCGCCCTCGCGCGCCCTGCCATTGCGATGGCAGGGCTTACGATGGTGGCCTGCTTGTTGCTGGATTTGTGGCTGGTGCCGGCCAGCTTCACCCAGTTTCGCCAGTTTCAGTTTGAAATCCGCAACCGACTCGCGGCGTTTTTGTTGCAGGAGGGGGTGTTCAACACCGTCTCAGACAACATGACGATCTATGTGCGCACCCGTGACAGCGATGGCACGCTGCACGGCATTATGATTGAGGATGGTCGCCAGCCGAACAGCCACGCCACTATCCTGGCCCAGTCCGGCCGCTTGGTGGGGGCGGAGAGCGCACCGCGTGTGCTGCTGATCAATGGCAGCCGCCAGGAGTTGGACCGCCAAAACGGCCGGTTGAACGTGCTCACCTTCGCCGAAAACACTATCGATCTGGTGCAGAGTAGTGGCAACACGGATCAGCGGTTGCGCGATGTGGGTGAGCTTTCGCTCACGGAATTGCTGAGCGACAACCCGCCCGCGCTGTTGAGCATTGGCAATGAGGGCAAGTTGCGGGTGGAAATCCATCGCCGCTTGACCTCACCACTCACCGCCGTGTCGTTCGCGATGATCGCGTTATATGCCTCCCTGACTGGCGGGTTTCAGCGCCATGGCGGGCTGATGCGACCGATGGCGGCGGTGGTTATGGTGGTGGCGCTCCTGGCACTCGGTTTGGCGTTCACGAATCTGGCAATTCGCAACACGGCGTTGATTCCGCTGTTGTGGCTGCATGCCGTGTTGCCCGGCTTGGCGGTGGTGTTTGCATTGTTCGCTCCGGAAGTTTCGCAGCCAGCTTTGCGCATGCCGCTGCCCAGCGAACGCGGCTGACGCTTCGGGCGCGCGCATTTGATTGCCGCTACGAAAATTTAATGTTACGAAAAATTGCAAACTCGTTCTCTGGTGCAAAATTTCGATGACCATCCTTCGGCGGTTGACCTCGGTGTCGTCATCGTTGACGCCGCGAGCGTTATCGATTGTTTTGATGCTTCCGTTTGCTTACGGAATCTTGCGTCAATTGATCAAGCCGAATCACTGGTTCAAAGATTTTGATGCGGTGATGTGTGCCGGGCAGGCGGTGTTGGCTGGGCAGTCTCCCTATGCTGGCGGTTTCAACTGTGTGTCGGCGCAACCACAAGCTTTTGTTTACACGCCGATTGCCGCCAAAGCCTTCGCAGGGTTTCAGGCGATGTTCGGGCTGAGCTTTGAGATTGCCTTCATCGGCGGGCTGATCTGTTTTGTGATGTTCACGATTTTTCGGCGCCTGTTTGAAAACGACCAATATCTAGTCAGCCGCGCACCGCTGATGGCAGGGTTATCGGCGAGTGCGCTCACGTCTGGCAATCTCTCGATTGGCATTCACGGTTTGATTTTTCTCGGCAGCCGGGTGCTGTATCGCTACCCAGCGGCACTGGTTGCGCTTGTGGTGATGGCCGCGATCATCAAGCCTACGTTTGTGGTCTATCTGGCGCTGTTCCTGTTTGCGGGCGGCACCATGCGCCAACGCCTGATCCAGGCGGTCATCGCGGCATCGCTGATCATGGTCTATTTCGGCCATTTTTACGTAATGGATGCTGCAAATTTCGCCACTTGGGTGCAAAGCATGCACATGGTGGGCATGGTTGCCGAGCGAGGCATGGGTTTTATGGGTCTGCCGCTGATCAATGCGATTGACGACACGAGCGTGGTGGCGGCGTGTTACGTGGTGTTCGCGGCCTTGATCCTAGGCTCAGGCGTGGTGATTGCGGAAACCTATGTGCCGGATCAGCGCCAGCGGTTTGCCTTGGGGATTTCAGTGTGCGTTCTGCTTTACCCGCGCCTGATGGCGTATGACGAATACACTCTGCCGTTTGGCGTTGCCGTGGCGTTGGGGTGTTGCCAGCGGATTGGTCAGTGGCGGATGCAGCAGATTACCCCGTTGCTCGCCCCGATCTGCCTTATCTTTGCCGTGACCGGCGGGCAATTGGGCGGGCGGCTGCTGTTTGATCTGGTGTGTGTGTTGCTGATCAGCATGGCGGCGACCGTGATGGCGCAACGGCTGCGCAGTGGTTCACTGTTCGTCGTCCGCACTGGCGCGGTGCCAGTGGCAAGCGTTGTGTCTCGCGAGCATTAGATCGAACGCAGCTCGCGCGTTGATTGACGGGGCGCATGTGATCCTCAGGCCAACGCT
>CAIZGT010000018.1 GCA_903932545.1 uncultured Rhodospirillales bacterium | reverse complement strand
TTGGTTTGATCGTACTTTGTTCGAGCGTTGTAAATAGCAGCGCTTGACCAAAAACTGCGCGAGGCGATGCAGCTTGAAATTAGGGCACTTCAGCGCCGCTTCGGCATCACCACGCTCTACGTCACGCACGACCAGAACGAAGCACTGACGATGTCGGACCGTATTGTGGTTATGCGGGACGGCCGCATTGAGCAGGCTGGAACTCCGCACGATATCTATCACCGCCCCGCAACCCGCTACGTTGCGAACTTTGTTGGCCGCATCAATCTGCTTCCCAGCAGCCGGGCCACTTTCCCGCATAGCCCTGGGATCGATACGATCGGCATCCGGCCAGAGGCGCTGCATATCTTGCCGCCGGGCCAAGCGGTGAACGGCCACGCGACCGTTGACGGCACTCTGACCGACCGCATATTCGCCGGCGCCATCACCAGCCTCGCGGTGGACCTTGGCGAAGGGCTGAGCGTGACGGTCGATGTTGGCCCCGGCGATCCAATTCCCGCCCTCGGCACGCCCATTCGGCTGGCCTGGGACCCCGCCCACACCATCACCCTGCACGGCGACTGAGAAGGAGCCATCATGCTTGCCCGACCCGACACGCGGCCCGATTATTCGAACGAAGCTCTGCGCGCGATGGTTCAACCCGATCGCGTCCATCGCAGGATCTACACCGATCCTGCCATCTTCGAGCTTGAGATGGACCGTGTCTTCACCCGTGCTTGGGTATTCGTGGGCCATGATTCCCAGGTTCCCAATGCCGGTGACTTCATCACCACAAGCATCGGTCGCGAGCCGGTTGTGATGACCCGCGACGGTGATGGGCGGGTGCACGTGATCAGCAATCGATGCGCGCATCGCGGGGTGGCGGTTTGCTCCACCCGCAACGGCAACACCCGTTATTTTAAGTGCCCTTATCACGGCTGGACCTATCGCAGCGACGGCTCGCTCGCGGCACTGCCACAACGGCGCTCCTATCCGAAAGACCTTGAGCCACCTCCGGGCGAGTTCGCTATGACGCCGGTGGCATGTGTGGAGAATTATCGCGGCTTCGTCTTCGCCCGACTTAGCAGCGATGGGCCAGACCTCGATACCTATCTGAATGGCATCAAACGCAGCATCGATGATCTGGTGGACCGCGCGCCGGACGGGGAGATTGCGCTGGTTGGCGGCTGTAGCCGCTACACCATTCGGGCGAATTGGAAATTGCAGATCGACAACGGTGTTGATCTTCACCACTCCACTTTCACGCATGTCTCAACCTTGGACGAGAATGGCCGTCAATTCTCTCGCCACGGCGGCGGCCCGAGGATTTTGATCGACAAGAAATCGATCGATTGGGAGCCATTTGGCGTTGTCGGCTTCCCCTATGGCCACGGCTATCAGGGCCGCCCGCCGGTTGAGACGCTGCCGACAGGTGCGGTATATGAAGAATATGTCGCGCGCCTTGTGGCGAAGCACGGCGCGGAGCGCACGGCGGAAATCCTAGTTTATGATCGCTTCAACAGCGTGATCTACCCGAGCATGACCTTCCAAGCCTTCGGTCAGCATTTGCGCATCGTGCGCCCAATCGCCGTGGATCGCACAGAAATTGAGGTTTATCCGGTCACGCTTAAAGGTGCGCCCGAGGCCTATAACGTCAACGCCATCC
>CAIZGT010000017.1 GCA_903932545.1 uncultured Rhodospirillales bacterium | reverse complement strand
TGAAGCTTCCCAGCCCGCAATGGTGAAATCCTGCTCACCCGCGATCACCCGATCCAGCGTGACCAGCACTTCGGAATAGGAGGCGGGTTGCTGGGCGACCAGTTTCTTCAGGAATACCGCGCCGTAGCGGTCTGCAAGCTTGGGATCCATGAACATGTGGATCGGCGCATAGCACACGCCGCATTTCATTGGCGTGACGTTGAAACGGCCCTTGAAGCGCGGATCAAGCACTGCTTCCCAGCCGGATTCGAGCAGCTTGGCCTCCTGGGGCGTAACTTTGTTGGTGTTGTAAACGATGGCGTTGGTGGAGGTATATTGCGCGTAGGCAAAATTGCCGATGCGGAATTCTGGCGGCATCCGGTCAGACGACGGGATTTTCCACTCGGCGATGTGGCCGTCTTCCACCAGGCTCGACATCGACGGGTAATCGGTGTTTTGCAGCACGTCAGCGATGTATTTCTTTGCCCCGGTCTCGTCCATGAACCGCTGATACTGTGCCACGCCAACCATGCGCATCATTTGGATTTTGATGCCGGGGTGTAGCTTGGAGAATTCGGTGGCAATGGCATTCATGCCTTCGAGGGGCGCGCCGACATACCATGTCAGACTGCCTTCAGCCTTGGCGGCTTCATACAGCGCGTCAGGCTGTTGCGCCTGGGCTGGGAGCGCGAACGCGAGGGCTGCGAGGATCAAGCTGGCGAAACGCATGACGCTAAGCCTCCATATAAATTCGTCGTTGCGAGCGAAGCGTCCCAATCCGCAGCGATGCAGCCAGAGGCGCGATAGATTGAGGCGCTTCGTTCGCAACGACGCGTAGATATTCATCAAAACTGATAAAGTGCCGCCGGATTCCCAACCAGCACCTTCTCCAAATGCTCCCCCGCCGCCTCAGCGAGCAGATCGAGCAGCACGCCGTCGTCGAGCTTACGGTATTCGATCATCGGTGGCTCGCTGGCCTGCGAGCGGCCATGTGAGCCGGTGTGCGGCCAGTCGGTGCCCCAGACGCAACGCTCGGGATTGGCTGCGATCAAGGCACGGGCATAAGGAATGGCGGCGGTGAAGTCGCTCGCGTCCAGGCTCACGCGGTAGAAGCCCGACACTTTCACCCAGATATGCCCAAGCGTGAGCCAGCGGCACAGCATGGCAAAGCCGGGCTGGTCCAGTCCGAGCGGAGCTTGGGTGAGGCCCATATGGTCGATCACGATCGGGCAGGGCGCTGCCTCAATGATCGGTGCCAAGTCGCTTAGCATGGCAAGACCCGCGAAAATCTGCACATGCCAACCACGTGGTGCACAGCGGGCGATGGTGCGGTGCAGGCGATCTTGCTGGGCGGTGCTGTCGGTGAGGGAGAAGGTGGCAATGTTCAGCCGCACCCCGCGCACGCCGAGCGAATGCATCGCGTCCAACTCTGCCTCGCCGATATCGGGGTCAATCTGCACCACCCCGCGACACAATTCCGGCCCACGTATCCGCATCGCGTCGAGCATGCAGGCATTGTCGGTGCCATATGCGCTGGCTTGGACGAACACGTTGCGGGTGAGGCCGATGGTGTTCAGCATCGCCAAGAACGACTCTAACGTCGCCACGCGCGGGGTGTAGCTGCGCGTGGGCGAGGGCGGGTAGGCGTCAAGCGTGCCGAACACATGCATGTGGCAGTCAATCCCGTTCGCCGGGATGACGGCGCTTGGTTTGGAATGCTGGCTCATGCTGCCACCTTTTCAGCCACGATCTGAGCGAATGCCTTGGTGCCAAGCGTGCCGCCCAGGTCGGCGGTGCGGGTGGCGTGGTTGGCGAGGGCGCTCTCAACCGCTTCCTCAATCGCACGGCTGGCGTCGAACAAGGCGAGATTGCCGGAACGCTCGCCCAACCAGCCCAATAGCATCGCCGCCGAGATGATGAGCGAGGTGGGGTTGGCGATGTCGCGGCCCGCAATCGAGGGTGCCGAGCCATGCTGAGCCTGTGCCACCGCGCGATCTGCCCCGGCGTTGAGCGAGGCGGCGAGGCCCAAGCCGCCGGAGAGTTCGGCGGCTTCATCGGAGAGAATGTCGCCGAACATGTTGGTGGCGCAAATCACGTCAAACTTGCCGGCGTCGCGCACCAACAAGGCCGCCATCGCATCCACGAGCTGTTCCTCGTATTCCACTTCCGGATAGCGCGCACGAACTTCGCGCACGCATTCGAGGAACAGACCGTCAGAAATCCGCATCACGTTGGATTTGTGTACAGCGGTAAGCTTGCGGCGGCGCTGCATGGCGAGGGCGAAACTCTGTTCGGCGATGCGCAAGGAGGCGTGGCGCGTAACCTTGCGCACGGCGAGGGCGACGTCTGGCGTGGGCATGAACTCGCCCGGCCCCATGAACATCGAACGGTCCGCATAAAATCCCTCGGTGTTCTCACGCACGATCACCAGATCGAACTCATGTCGGCTCGGTGCGGGCACGCCCGCATGGGTGCGCGCGGGGCGGATATTGGCGAATAGATCGAGCCGGATGCGCAATTCGCCCGATGGGTTCAGTCCGCCTTGCACTTTCGGCGGATAGTCGTTGTGCGACACCGGGCCGAGCACGATGCCGTCGGCCGCTTGGCACTGCGCCCAGGTGGCATCGGGGAAGGTGGTGCCATGGGCGGCCAGCGCATCGAAGCCGATCAAGGCGCGGGAGAATTCCAGGCCAAGGCCATAGGTTTCATCCGCCGCGCGCAGCACCGTCTCGGTGGCCGCGCACATTTCCGGCCCAATGCCATCGCCATCGAGAATGAGCAGTTTGATCGACATGCTATTCGGCCTTGATCATCAGTTTGAGGCACAATGTCAGCACGGTGGAAACCGCCAGGAAGCCGGACAGTGCGAGCAGACCGGCATTGGGCGAGCCGGTGAGGTCGCGCGCATAGCCCATCATCGTCGGCCCGATGAATCCGCCCACGGTGCCAACCGAGTTGATCAGCGCGAGCCCGCCCGCAGCGCCGACGCCCGAGAGGAAGCGCGGCGGGATGGTCCAGAAAATCCCACGCGCCGTGGAGGTGCCAACCACCACAGCGGTCAGGCCAACCATCGCGATGAGGAAGTTATCCGACATCCACACCGCCAGCACGAAGCCGCCGAAGGAGAGGAAGTTGGTCAGCGCCAGATTGACAATCTTCTTGCCGCTACGATCCACCGCCCGCGCCCACAGGATCATTGCCACACAGGCGATCAGGCTGGGGATCGCGGCGATGAAGCCGACCTGGGTGTTAGAGAAATGCTGTGCCTTGATGATCTGCGGTAAGAAAATTCCCACTCCGTAGGAGCCGACGATGAAGGTCAGCTGAATGGCAGCAAGCAGCAGCACGCGCTTGTCGGCCACGCTGGCCCAGAAATGGCGCTTTTCCTTTTCACGCACTTCGCTGGCAAGGCGGCGGGTGACGAGGGCTTTTTCTTCGGCAGAGAGCCATTTTGCCGTCTCTGGCTTATCAGCCAGCACGAACAAAACAATCAAGCCGACAATAACCGCGGGGATGCCCTCGATGATGAAAAGCCATTTCCAACCGGCGACGCCCATCCAGCCATCCAAGCCGAGCAGCATGCCAGACAGCGGGCTGCCGATCATGGACGACGCGGGAACGCCGATGAGAAACCACGCATAAATCCGGGCGCGATAGGCGGCGGGGAACCACAATGTGAGAAAAAACGCCACACCTGGAAAAAACCCGGCCTCGGCAGCACCCAGCGCAAACCGCAGGGCATAGAAGCTGTAAGGCCCCTCAGCGAAGGCGTTGGCAGCGGAGATGATCCCCCAAGTGACCATAATCCGCGCAATCCAACGCCGTGCGCCGAAGTAATACAGCGCCAGATTGCTTGGCACCTCAAAGGTGGAATAGCTCGCGAACAGGATGCCCGCGCCAAGAGCAGCAACATCTCGCTTCATCAGCGTACACCCAGCACATGCCGCGCCACGAACGTCGTGACCATCGCCGTCATGAGGAAGATTGCCGTCGCTGCGAGCGATCGTAACGACAGGCGCGCAAGACCACAGACACCATGACCGCTGGTGCAACCCGAGCCCAGGCTCGTGCCAAAGCCGACGAGGACGCCGGCGAGACCGAGCGCCT
>CAIZGT010000016.1 GCA_903932545.1 uncultured Rhodospirillales bacterium | reverse complement strand
GAGTCTGAGCCGCTTTATGGCTCCACCTATCTGCCGCGCAAATTCAAGATCGCGCTCGGCATTCCGCAAGACAATTCGGTGGACGTGCTGACCAACGATCTTGGCCTGATTGCGATTTTCGCGGGTGAGACGCTGGTGGGCTATAATGTGTCGGTTGGCGGCGGCTTGGGGATGACGCATAACCGCGCGGATACCTTCCCGCGCATGGGCAGCATCATCGGCTCGGTGCCGCCGGATGAATTGCTCGCCGCGACGCATGCGGCGATAAAGCTGCATCGTGACTACGGCAACCGGGGCGATCGCAAGCGGGCGCGGCTGAAATATATCGTGGAAGATAACGGCGTGGCGTGGGTGCGCGCGCGGATGGGCGAATATATCGGCCATGAACTCGCCGCCGTGTTGCCGATGCCCCCGTTCCAAGTGCCGGAAATCCTGGGCTGGCACGCGCAGGGTGATGGCCTGGATTGGCTCGGCGTGCCGGTGCCGTCTGGCCGGGTGGCTGATACCGAGACGGTGAAGCTGCGCAGTGCGCTGCGTCAGATTGTTACGGAGTTTGGCGTTGATCCGGTGGTGACCGCACAGCAGGAAATTTTGCTCACCAATGTGGCACCTGCGCATCGTGCGGCGATTGATGCGATTTTGGCCGATGCGGGCGTGGTAAGTGCGGCCAGCCTATCGCCGTTGGCGCGTTGGACCTTGGCTTGCCCGGCACTGCCCACCTGCGGGTTGGCGCTCACTGAGGCGGAGCGGGTGCAGCAGCCTTTGGTCGCGCAGCTTGAAACGGAACTGGCAAAATTCGGCCTTTCCGATGAGCGAATCAGCTTCCGCGTGACGGGCTGCCCGAATGGCTGCGTTCGCTAGTATGCCGGGGATATCGGCTTGGTTGGGCGCGTTCCGGGCTTCTATGCGATTTATGTCGGCGGCGATTTCGTGGGCACGCGCCTGTCGTTCAAGCTGCATGAGCGCGTGGCGGAGGCGAAGATTGGAGAAGCGCTCTCGCCGCTGTTCAAAGCTTTCGCGGCGGAGCGGCTGGCTGGCGAGGAATTCGGTCATTTCTGCACGCGACTGGGGGCTGAGGCACTTCAGGCGCTTATTTGAGCTCTAGACAACCCGCCTATGTCATCCGCGCCGATCCGACTTGCGCTCATCGCGGTCGGATCGGTGGGCTGTCATCAAAGCTTCATCAAACTGCAATTGTCCCGTCTTGAGTTGCGAGTAGGTTCCGCGGCGTTACATGGCCGGTCGGGGTGGTCCCGGCTTAGGTCTGCGCGCGTTGGATAGCTGACCGCGACCCCAAGGAGGATTCATGAAGATCTCAACCACAGCCCTGGCCATTGCGCTGGCTGGCATTTCGTTCGTCGCTCAGGCGCAGCAGATCACTGGCGCTGGCTCCAGCTTTGCGGCCCCGATCTATGGCAAGTGGGCAGAAGCGGCCTCGGCTCCGACCGGCATCAAGCTGAACTACCAAGCCATTGGTTCGGGTGGCGGCATCAACCAGGTGAACAACCGCACGGTTGATTTCGGCGCGTCCGACATGCCGTTGAAGGCTGAGGCTCTTGCCGAGCACAAGCTGTTGCAGTTCCCCACCGTGATCGGTGGCGTGGTGTTGGCAGTGAACATTCCCGGCGTTGAAGTGAACCAGCTGAAGCTGACCGCTGAAATTCTGGCCGAAATCTATCTCGGCAAGATCACCAAGTGGAACGACGAGAAGCTGGTTGAGCTGAACCGTGGTCTCACCCTGCCGAACCTCGCCATCGCGCCGGTTTATCGCGCTGATGGTTCGGGCACGACCTTTGTGTTCACCGATTATTTGTCGATGGTTGACCCGACCTGGAAGTCCAGCGTTGGCGCTGCGACGTCAGTTAAGTGGCCGGTCGGCAATGGTGCGAAGGGCAGCGACGGCGTTGCAGCCACCGTGCGTCAGGTTAAGGGCGGCATCGGCTACGTTGAGAGCGCTTATGCAACCCTCAACAAGCTGACCACCACGCAAATGCGGAACAAGGCTGGTTACTTTGTGACGCCGGATGCTGAGTCATTCGCCGCTGCAGCAGCCTCGGCTGACTGGTCTGCTGCGCAGAACTTCGCCATTGACCTGAACGATGAGCCGGGTGCGAAGAGCTGGCCGATTGAATCCGCCACGTTCGTGCTGCTGCCGACCGATGCGAAAGACCCGGCACAGAGCAAGGCCGTGTTGAAGCTGTTCGACTGGTCCTTCACCAACGGGAACAAGATCGCCACCGATCTGCTCTACATCCCGCTGCCGACCGCCGTGCAGAACGCGATCCGCGATGCTTGGACTGCCGCGATCAAAGGCTGAAGCGTCTGACTGTGAAGCAGGGGGCGGGTAACCGTCCCCTGTTTTGCCTATGCTATTGTCT
>CAIZGT010000015.1 GCA_903932545.1 uncultured Rhodospirillales bacterium | reverse complement strand
GGCGTATAGAGATCGTTGTATCCGGCATAGGCGTCGGCCTGCAGAATGCCCTGCCATCCAGCGAGGTGGCGGTTCGGATGCGCCGCCGTGCGGTCGGGCGAGTAGTGCAAGATCGCCGCTGGCGGGGCCGGGCCGCCGAACGGGCGGTCGTCGCGGACATAAACCCATAATCGGGCCGGAACTAACGAAATGGCCTCCTGGTACGCATAAGCAGACATAACAGGAACATCAGGCGGCCTTGCGCATGGGTTCGGGGGTGGCTCGGAGCGGCGTCAATCCGTTGGTGTTTTCCGACATCTTTTGCCAGGCGCGCCAGACGTAATCTCCCGTCAGATTGACGTGCTCCCAGCCGAGCGGGGAAAGATGAGCGAGCAGATGATCGCGCACGTCTTCGACTTTCCGCAAGGCAACCACGGCGCTTTCCAGATACCGCGTGTTCCACAGAATGATGGCGGTGACGAGCAAGTTTAGGCCGGAGACCCGATGCTGCTGATTCTCGTAGGTCCTATCTCGGATTTCGCCGAGCCGATGCAGGAAGACCGCTCGCGCCATGCTGTTGCGGGATTCGCCTTTGTTGAGTTCCTGGCCTGTCGTGCGACGCAACTCGGGGTCATTAATCCAATCAAGTGTAAGCAGCGTGCGCTCCAGCCGGCCCAACTCGCGAAGCGCCATGGCAACACCGTTCTGGCGCCTATGAGCAGAAAGTTGTCGCATGATCAGCGACGCCGTCACGGTGCCAGCGCGGATGGAAGCGATGATGCGCAGGATCTCCAACCAATGGGCGCGAATCAATTCGACGTTGATGCGGCCTCCGATCATCGGCTCCAGCGTCGGATAGGTGGAGGGCTTGTCGAAGCTGTAGAGCCGGCGGTGCTTCAGGCCGGGAATGCGAGGCGCAAACTGGAAGCCAAGGAGTGCGCAGAGGGCGAAGACATGCTCGGAATCACCGCCGCCGTCGGTGTGGTGTCGCTGGGGTGAGACGTCGCTTTGGTGGTAGAGCAGCGCATCGAGCACATGCAACGCCTCGCTCGCCGTTGCCGCGATCAGCTTGCTGTAGAAGGGACCGTAGCGGTCTGAGAGATGCGTATAAGCCTTGAAGCCGGATTTCGGGCCGTAGTGGGCATTGAGCCGCCCTGCGCCACGGCCAGGCCCGGCGGCTGGAAAGAACTGTCCGTCCGACGAGGACGCCGTGCCGTCGCCGAACCATGCGGCAAGTGGCTCTCGTTGCTGCTGATTGACCAGGCGGCGCAGCGCCAGGGCGTAGGTTTCCTCGCGGATATGCCAATCCGACGTCCAGGCGAGCTGGCCAAGACTGCCGACGCTGGAGGCTTCAGCCATCCGCGTCAGGCCCAGATTGAGCCCGTCGGCGAGTAGTCCCGCCATCAAGATGCGGCTATCGGCGGCCACTTCACCAGTGCGAAGGTGGGTGAAGCAGTCGGAGAGCTGAGTCCAGCCGGCGACTTCGGCCAGCAGGTCGGTGATGCGGATACGCGGCAGCATGGCGTACAGCCGTTCGGCGAGTGCCTCGGCCTCCGGCGGGGTGGTCTTTTCAATCGGCGTGATTTTCAGAACGCCCTTGATAATGGAGACACCGGGCAACCCGCCCTCCTTGGCTCGTGCTTCGACCGCGATCAGGCGCTCGTCCAGCAGCGCGCGGCGTCCGGTGATGAACCGCTCGAAGTCGGTCTCGACAGCGACCGGCAACGTGCCGGCCTGGTGGAGTGCCTGCAACGTTTCGGGAGAGATCAGCCGTTCGTCGAAGGAACGATAGCGCCGGCTGCCGGATACCCAGATGTCGCCAGCCTGCAACCGGTCGCGCAGTTCTGACAGAACGCAAAGTTCGTAGTGGCAGTGATCTATCTTCCCATTTTGCAAAACATACGGCGCCCAGCGTTGCCGGACGAATCCGATTGGCGCGGTGTCCGGCAACGCAGCCTTTCCCGAGAGATTGGCCCGGCGCAGCGCCTCGATCGCACGCAACAGCGAGGCGGACGCCGGCACGCTGTCGAACGCGAACGCCGCAAGGAAGGCCGGCGACCAGCGCCGGATGCCGGCGTAGTGCTCCGACAGCTTCTGATAGGCGTCGAACGTCTCAGGTCTGGCCAACGTCTCGGCTTCGGCGACGGTTGTGCGGAACCGCTCCCAGGCGATCACCGACGTGATTGCGCCAAAGGCGTCTTTCTCGCTGTCGCGCGCGGCGATCAGCGCGGCCCCGACGCGAGCATAGAGACGCACCTTCTCGTTGATGGCGCGGGCATCGCTTTGAAAGGCGCGGGATTGCCGTCCTTCTGCCTTGCGGAACATCGCCCCTACCAGCCGGTCGAACAGGTCGATCGCCTGATCGGTAAAGCTGGCAGTGAGATCGAGACTGACGGCGGCCAGCGTCGCGTGTCGGCGTTGGCGCTCGTAGCCTGCTATATGCTGGACCGTCACGCGCCCAGCTTCACGAACGAGTTGCCCCAAGCGGGCCTGATGGACAGAGTGGCCACGTGCCGGCGCGATGCCAATGCCGCGCACATATTCCAGACGTTCGATCAGGCCGAGCATCGTGGCGGGCCTCGCCACTTCCGGCATCTGCCGCAGCCAGGTCAATTGGGTCTGACCACCACTGTCACGGCGGTGCGTGAGGGTGTCGAGACGGCGACGCTGTTCTGCGGACAGGCCGTCGGTCAGCCGACGTTGCGCTTCGCGACGGGCTTGGTGGCGAAGTTCGGCACAAAGCCGCTCCAATGCGACGGGAGACGGCACAACGATTTGCCACAGCCGGCACATTCGCATCACCGCCCCAGCCAAATACGTCAACCGGTCATCCTCAATCGCTTGCGGTAGGAGGGCAGCCGTCAACTCCGCCGCCGGGCGTCTGCCGAACGGACGAAGCCCAAGCAGCGCCTGGCATTCAATGGACTGGCGCTGACGATTGCGCTCCATGTCGAGGTAACCACCTATGGCGTCGCTGGAAACGTCGATCTGCTCAGCGACAAACGCGAGCAGCGAGTCTGGCGGACGCTCGCCGGCGCGCAGCGGGCGACCAGGATAGCGCAGGTAGCAAAGCATCAGCGCCTGCCCGAGCCGGTTGTGATCGCCACGACAACGTCGGTTCGCGGCAAGGTCGGTTTGCGAGAGCGTGAAGTGCCGCACCAGCTCGTGCTGCTCCGTTGGCGGATCATACAATTCCGAGATCTGGGCCTCGCTCAGCCGCTGTCGTCGCACCACTCATGCCTCCTGGCCCTTGAGGCTGGCAGACCAGCCGATCCGGGCCAGGGAGTCGACCAACGTGCTTCGCTTAATGCCAAAGCTGCGGCAAACTGCCGCCTTGGTCGCGCCCGCCTCGAGTGCACCGGTGATGGTCGCCAGCTTTTCAGCATCGATCATGATTGGACGGCCGCCGCGTCGGCCGCGGCGACGCGCAGCCGCCAATCCGGCACGAACCCGCTCCTGGGTAAGGGAGCGTTCGAACTGGGCGAGCGCCCCGAAGACATGGAACAGCAATTCGCCCTGCGGCGTGGTCGTATCCATCTGCTCGGTCAAAGAGCAGAACGCGATACCGCGCTCCTTCAGGCCTGTCACCGTCACCAGCAGATGCGGCAACGACCGGCCGAGACGATCAAGTTTCCACACGACCAGACAATCGCCTGGTTTGGCGAACGCCAGCGCCTTCGCCAAACCAGCACGATCTGTGCGGCTGCCGCTGATACGGTCTTCGAACAAATGGCGTTCGTCGACACCGGCGGCGATGAGGGCATCTCGTTGCAGATCCAGTACCTGACGGTCGCCGTCCGTCGAGACGCGCATGTAGCCCACCAGCATGACGGAAAACCCCCAGAATCAGGTTCTCGCACAGTGGCCCATTCCGACAGGGTTTGTCGTGCAGATTTTGACCGTCAAACGGTCAGATTCCGGCCTCGTTACCCCCATGACGGATATCATGTGTTTCCCGTCACCCAATCCGTCAGCCGCGAAAGGCCGTCGCCACGCATTTTTGGCAGATTTCGGCCAAAGCCGACGTATGGTGTTCCTATTTTGTCCGCTTATGCGTACCAGGAGGCCATTTCGTTAGTTCCGGCCAGATCATTCCGGGAGCGACGTGAGCCGGACCGATGACGCGAGGGTGGTGAGAAGATGATGGTAAACCGGTCAGATCGGGGATTGCACAAACCC
This sequence comes from uncultured Rhodospirillales bacterium, assembly GCA_903932545.1. Classification (GTDB taxonomy): domain Bacteria; phylum Pseudomonadota; class Alphaproteobacteria; order Acetobacterales; family Acetobacteraceae; genus CAIQQQ01. The sequence continues at coordinate 1,030 of CAIZGT010000015.1, read as the reverse complement.
AGGGGAGCATAGCGCTGCGAGCGCGTTGACGTGATCAGGGAAGCAATCCTCAGAGTTGATGAGGGCCAGCAGCCATGCGGTGCTGCGCAAACAGGCCTAACACATGGATGCATGCGGACGATGCCAAAGCGTCCAGAAACTGTTGCGCCGTGAGGCCGTCCACACCATTATGGCAATGCAGAAAACCACCGTTTACTATCGGTGCTTGATGAAGCGTCGCGTGTGTCGCTATGCGGTGCTGATATTTATATAAACCCATACATCTTTCTAAATGGTTAAAACCATGTTGTTATACAAAATGCAATTATAGGTTCTATCCAAATGCTGATCGGCTATATGCGGGTTTCGACGGCAGATCAGAGCCTGGACCTTCAGCGAGACGCGTTGGCCGCTGTGGGCTGTGAGCGCATCTATGAGGATATTTGCAGTGGCATCGTGACTGATCGTCCAGGTCTTGCGCGCAGCTTGGAGATGCTGCGAGTAGGCGACACACTGATTGTATGGAAACTTGATCGCATTGGACGATCGCTTGCGCATGTTGTGGATTTGGTGGGGGGGTTGCAGGGGCGTGGTGTTGGGCTGCGGGTCCTCACCGGTGGCATTGACACCACAAGCGCAAGTGGGCGGTTGATATTCGGCATTTTTGCAACTTTGGCTGAGTTTGAGCGTGATCTTATCAGGGAGCGCACCCTTGCGGGGTTGGCTGCTGCGCGTGCGCGCGGTCGGTTGGGTGGGCGCCCTCGGCTGATGAGCCGCGCGAAGTTACGCACAGCAATGGCGATGATGGCAGATCGTGATAATTCGGCGGGTGACGTGGCTGACCAACTTGGGATATCGCTCAGCACACTTTACGCGTACGTCGATGGGAAGGGTGCTGCCAAACCACGGGGTTTGAAGTTATTGCGCTCGCAGCCTAGGCTCAGGACTCATTGATCCAAAATAGCATGGTGGCTGCGATGACGATGGCCGACATGAATGTGTGGGCGCATCGGTCGTAGCGGGTTGCGACGCGGGGCCAGTCCTTCAGCTT
>CAIZGT010000014.1 GCA_903932545.1 uncultured Rhodospirillales bacterium | reverse complement strand
CGCCCAGCGTTGTTGGCGATTGGCAGTTCCACCGGCGGTCCTCAGGCGTTGTTTACTCTTGTGCAAGGTTTGGGGCGCGATATCCCTGTCCCTGTCATTCTCACCCAGCACATGCCGCGCAGCTTCACCCCCATTTTGGCAGAGCATCTCACCAAACTCGGCGGCATGCGGTGTGGTGAAGCAATTTCGGGCGAGAGTCTCAAACCAGGGCAGATATACCTCGCACCCGGCGACCAGCATCTTTGCATTGACGGCCAGATCGGCGGCCTGCGCGCCCGGCTTACCGCCGATCCACCAGAGAATTTCTGCCGCCCCGCCGCTGATCCGATGCTGCGCAGCGCCTGCCTTGCCGCGGGCGGGCGGGTGCTGGTGGTGATGCTCACCGGCATGGGCCATGACGGGCTAGCAGGCAGCACAGCGGTGATCGCGGCGGGTGGCAATGCGCTCGCCCAGGATGAAGCCACTAGCGTGGTTTGGGGTATGCCGGGCGCCATCGCGCAGGCTGGGCTGTGCCACGCGGTGCTTCCCTTGCCACGGCTGGCACCCAAAATCCGTGAAATTCTTGACCTGAGGCATCTATGAAAACCGCCAGTTTCGACAGCATCGCAGCGCTACTCTACGCCGGCTCGGGCCTGTCGATCGGGCCGGACAAAACCTATCTACTCGAAAACCGTCTGGGGCCGGTGTTGAAAAAGCACGGGCTGGACAACCTGGATAACCTCGCTCTCAAGCTCCGTCCGGCCACGGCAACTCCGACGCAACTGGAGCAAGATGTCATAGAGGCGATGACCACCAATGAAAGCTTCTTCTTTCGCGACGACAAGCCATTTGCCCATTTTCGCACCCACGCATTGCCGCGCCTGCTCGCCGCGCGCCCGGCCGCAGCGCGGCTGCGCATCTGGTCAGCCGCCGCGAGCACCGGCCAAGAGGCCTACTCGTTGGCGATGATTTTGGCAGAAAGCAGCGCGAGCCTCAGCGGCCGGAGCTGTGAAATCATCGGCACCGACATATCCCGCGAGGCGTTATCCCGCGCGCAGGACGGTCTCTACACCCAGTTTGAAGTTCAGCGCGGACTGCCGATTACCAATCTGGTGAAGTATTTCCGAAAAGAAGGCATTCAGTGGCGTATTTCAGAAAACCTACGCCAGATGGTGCAGTTTCGCTTGCTTAATCTCTTGGGAGACCTGCGCGGTGTGGGCCAATGTGATGTTGTGTTCTGCCGCAATGTGCTGATCTACTTTGATCAACCCACCAAAACGCGCGTCCTGGAAGCGATAGCGCGACAAATGCCGCACGATGGCGTGCTTTATCTTGGTGGGGCTGAAACCGTGCTCGGCATCACCGACGCATTCGCGGCGCAAAGCGGAGAGCGTGGCGTGTATGAGCGTACTTCGCAGGTCAGCAAACGCGCCAAACCGCACGCCGCTGGTGTGGCGTGATCAGAAGAACGCCCCACGCGCGGCCACCGGCCACAGGCATTCCACCCGGCCACGCCGCACGCCGACATACCAGTCAAATCGATCCACCGTCGGGTCACAATGGCCGGGAATAAGGCGCAATTTCTCGCCAAGCTTTGGTGCCGCGGCATCATCGGCCACCCGCAATGCGCCATGCTCATCGCTCGCCCCAGTATAGGCAATACCAGGACGCTGCCAGACCAGCGGCAGACCGCTGTCAACCGCCACTGCCTTATGCCCTACATCAAGCACCGCCACCCCAGGCTGGGCTGCGCTCATCACCGTGCCGAGCACGAACAGCGCATGGTGAAAGCGACTGACCGGCGCGCCGGATTCATCGAGATTGCGGGCATAATCGGCGTCCATGAAGCAATAGCTGCCAGCCTGGATCTCGGTGAACACGCCCGAAGCCGATTCGAGGTCAAAGCTGCCTGTGCCTGCTCCGCCCACGATCTCGCAGGCCAGACCAATCTGGCGCAACTGCTCCACCGTTCGGCGCGTCATGTCGATGGCGGCTCCGATGGTCGCAGCTCGCTCGGCATGGGTGCGCAGATGCTGCGCGCCGCCGTGATAGGCCTGCAAGCCGCCAAAGCGCAGATAAGGTGTGGCGTCGATCATCTGCGCCAACGCCACCGCAGCAGGCCCCGGGGGAACACCGCAACGCCCCGCGCCGACGTCAATCTCAACCAGAACCCGCAATTCCACACCCGCCGCGGCAGCAGCAACGCCGATTGCGGCCACCTGCGCCGCGTCGTCAGCGCAGACCGCGATGCGGCAGATGCGGGCGAGCGCCGCCAGTCGGGCGAGCTTGTCGGCCCCCGCCACTTCGTTGCTGACGAGAATATCGCCAACGCCGCCCCAGGCCAGAATCTCTGCCTCAGCAACTTTCTGCACACATTGTCCCACCGCACCGCGCGCCATTTGCAACCGCGCGATCACCGGCGATTTGTGGGTTTTGGCATGCGCGCGCAGCTTCGTGCCGCGCGCCACCATCAATGCCGCCATCGTGTCGAGATTGGCCTCGAATGCATCGAGATCGACCAGCAGAGCCGGGGTATCAACATCCTGTTCGGCCATGCCGATTCGGGCAGGAGGCGGCTGGAGCATGTGTTTCCCCTCAGCCCTGGCTCAATGCCCGGCGTTTTCCCCGGAAAAATCCGGCGCATCCAAGCCACTTGCGGTAAGTTGAACCACCAAGGCGGCTTTCAGCCGCTCAAGTCCCGCCTCAGACGACGCTTCGCAACGCGCCACCAGCACGGCCTGCGTGTTGGACGCGCGCAACAACCACCAACCATCCTCGGTTTGTACCCGAACACCATCGGTGCTGGAAACTCGCGCACCATCAGCAGCGAGGCGGGCCGCCACTTCGCTGATCACACCGAATTTGCGGGTGTCGTCGCAGTCAAACCGCAGTTCCGGGGTATTGATCACATGCGGCAGCGCCTCGCGCACGTCAGACAATGTGCAATCCATCCGCGCGACGATGCCAAGCAGCCGGATACCTGCATAGAGTGCGTCATCAAACCCATACCACTTGTCGGCAAAAAAGACGTGGCCGGACATCTCGCCCGCGAGCGGGCTACCGGTCTCGGCCATCTTGGCCTTGATCAGACTGTGCCCTGTCTTCCACATCAACGGCGTGCCGCCAGCTTTTGCCACTTCGTCGAACAACACCTGGCTCGCCTTCACATCGGCAATGATGGTGCCGCCAGGATGGCTTTTGAGCACGTCACGGGCCAACACCACAAGAAGCTGGTCGCCGAACAGCATGTGGCCCTTATTGTCCACAGCCCCGATCCGGTCTGCATCGCCGTCAAAGGCGATGCCCAGATCCGCGCCCAACTCAGCCACTTTGGCGGTGAGCGCCTCAAGGTTCTTCGGCACGGTCGGGTCGGGATGATGGTTGGGAAACCGGCCATCAATTTCAGGAAACAAGATCGTATGCTTGCCGGGCAGGCGCTTTACCAAGCGGACCAAAACGTCCCCGGCCGCGCTGTTGCCGCTATCCCACACCACATTCAGTGCGCGATCACCGCCATCCCAATCTTGGGCCAAACGATCAATATACGCCTCGGACACGTCGAGCGCCCGTTCGCTGCCAGTGGCTTGCGCTACAACGTCGCCAGCTGCGGCCATTTGGCCGATTTGCTGAATGCGTGGGCCAAAGAACGGCTTGCGGCCAAGCATCATCTTGAAGCCGTTATAATCCGGCGGGTTGTGGCTGCCGGTGACCATGATGGCTCCGTCAGTGTCTTGCGTCGCATCCGCGAAATACAGCATTGGGGTTGGGCCGCAGCCGATGCGGATCACATCAATCCCGCTCGCCATCAGGCCATCGACGAGCGACTGCTCCATTTCCGGCGAGGAAAGCCTGCCATCATAGCCCACCGCCACGCGGTGGCCACCCTCACGGATGACGACAGAGCCGAAGCAGCGGCCAATGGCGAATGCATCGGCGGCGTGCAGAGTTTTGCCAATGATGCCGCGGATATCATATTCGCGCAGCATGGTCGGAGTGAAGGTGTGTTTGAACATCATGGGCGGGTTTTGCCACCAAACCCGCCCATGAGCAAACCCGTTTCAGACGTAATTCTTTAGGAACGCGGCAACCTTGTCGGCCATCTCCGGTCGCTTCAGCGCGAAAGCGATTTGTGCTTCGAGATAGCCGATCTTGTCGCCGCAATCGAAGCGGCGGCCCTCATAACGCAGACCGTGGAATGGCACCTGCCCGATGAGTTTGGACATACCATCGGTGAGTTGCACCTCATTGCCAGCCCCGCGTTCCATCCGAGCTAGATGCTCAATGACCCCGGCGGTGAGCACGTAGCGGCCGATGATCGACAGGTTGGAAGGTGCATCCTCTGGTTTCGGCTTTTCCACCATCCCAGTGACTTCAACGAGGCGACCATCATCATGCCCGACTTTAAGAATGCCGTAGCGGTTGGTCTGCTCCGGCGGCACTTCGCTGACAGCGACCACGCAGCCGCCGGTCTCGTGATAAACATCGGCCAGTTGCTTGGTGCACGGGACGTCAGACATCACCAGATCGTCTGGCAGCAGAATGGCGAATGGGTCGTCGCCGATGAACGCGCGGGCGCACCAGATCGCGTGGCCGAGGCCTAGCGGCTCTTGCTGGCGCACGGTGCTGATTGAGCCGGGCGGCATTTGCAATTCACGCAGAGCTGCAAGCTCGGCGTTCTTGCTGCGGGCGCGCAGGGTGGCTTCAAGCTCGTAAGCAATATCAAAATGCTCAACGATAGCGGTTTTGCCGCGGCCGGTGATCATGCAGAACTGTTCGATGCCGGCGGCGCGGGCTTCATCCACCGCATATTGGATCAGTGGCTTATCCACGACCGGGAGCATTTCTTTTGCCATCGCCTTGGTGGCGGGCAAAAAGCGGGTGCCGAGTCCGGCAACTGGGAAGACGGCCTTGCGGAGCGGCTTGATCACGCTGTTGATCCTTTAGCAATCGGCACTGGTCAGGAAACCCGCAGCGGAGGCCCGATGGGTAAGCGTTTGTCACTCACCCCGGGCCGCTCCGTTACGGCTTCATGTTCGAGTTAGCACGTGACGGCGATGAGCTATAGGGCGGGAATATGACGAAATTTGTCTAAACCCCGTTTAGATCGCTGGAGAACCGGGATTTCCCGGTTCTCCCGGTATCAACATTTCGCGAGACCGCTCATATCGCGCTTTTTGTCGGCTCAAGCTCCTGCTTGCGGGTCTGCACTTCAAGGGCTGCAACCGCAGAAATATTCACAATCCCGCGCGCCGTGACGCTCGGCACCACCACGTGGATCGGTTTGGACATGCCCAACAGCAACGGCCCAAGCGGCAAGCCATCGGCTGCGGCCTTCACCAGATTGAATGAGATATTGGCGGCATCAAGCGAGGGCATGATCAGCAGATTGGCAGTTCCGGCCAGCTTGCTGTTTGGCACCGCCTTGTCCCTGATCGCTTCAGACAACGCCGCATCTGCATGCATTTCACCATCGATTTCCAAATCGGGGTCGTTTGCATGGATCAGCCCCAACGCATGACGCATCTTGCGTGCGGAGGGAGAGTTTGATGCCCCGAAGCTGGAATGCGACAGCAAGGCAGCCTTTGGCACCAAGCCGAAGCTGCGCACCTCATCGGCAGCCAGCAATGTCATCTCGGCGATTTCTTCAGCCGTTGGGTCCACATTCATGTGGGTGTCACAGATGAAGATAGCGCCACCTTGCAAGATCAGGCACGACAAAGCGTAGGCACGATGCACCCCAGCGCGGCGCGGGATGATTGGCATCACATATTCCATGTGCCGCCACCAATCGCCACTGCCGCCACAGATTGCGGCATCCACCATGCCCGATTGCAGCATCATCGCGGCAATCACCGTGGGGCGGTTGCGCATCCGCCGTGCTGCCGCTTCCGGCGGGGCCCCCCGACGACCCACCAGAATTTGGTATTCATGAACCAAAGGCGCGAGTTGCTCATGGTCGAGTTCTGGATCGAGAATGCGCACGGTCTCGTGCAGATCCATCCGCAGGCCCATCTCCTGCACACGCTGGGTGATCACCGCGCGGCGGCCGATCAACACCGGCTCGGCAATGCCGTCATCCACCAATGTCTGCACAGCGCGCAGCACGCGCTCGTCTTCACCTTCGGCATAGACGATGCGTGCAGGATGCAGTCGGGCACGCTCAAACACCGGGCTCATCAATTGACCAGAGCGAAACACGAAGCGCTCGAGTTCATGCCGGTATGCGGCAAAATCGTCGATCGGGCGCGTCGCCACGCCGGATTCCATCGCCGCGCGCGCCACAGCCGGTGCGATTTGCAGGATAAGGCGCGGGTCGAACGGCTTGGGAATGATGTATTCCGGCCCGAATACCGGCGCAGCCCCACCATAGGCGGTCGCCACCACTTCAGAGGCTTCAACGCGGGCCAACTCGGCAATCGCCTCAACAGCGGCAAGCTGCATCGCCATGTTGATCGTGGTCGCCCCCACGTCCAGGGCGCCCCGGAAGATGAAGGGGAAGCACAGCACGTTGTTGACCTGATTGGGGTAGTCACTGCGACCTGTGGCGACGATGGCATCTGGCCTAGTGGCGCGCACTGCTTCGGGCAAAATTTCCGGCTCGGGGTTGGCCAGCGCCAGAATAATCGGCTTGGCTGCCATCTGCGGCAGCCATTCGGCCTTCAGCACGCGTGGCGCAGAGAGGCCCATAAAAATATCGGCCCCCACCAGCACATCGCCCAGCGAGCGGGCGTCTGTCTTGCGGGCGTAACGACCCATGCGCTCATCCAAGCCGCCCTCACGGTCAGCATGCACCACGCCTTTAATGTCGGTCAGCGTTACATTATCGGCCTTCAGGCCCATCTCCACCAAAAGGTCAACGCAAGCCAAAGCGGCCGCACCCGCCCCGGAGGTGACGAGTTTTACCTCGGCCAGCGTTTTGCCCTGTAGCACCAGCGCATTGCGTACGGCGGCCGCAACGGTGATGGCGGTGCCGTGCTGGTCATCATGGAACACCGGGATTTTCATCCGCGCGCGCAGGCGGGTCTCGATGGCGAAACACTCAGGGGCTTTGATGTCTTCCAGGTT
>CAIZGT010000013.1 GCA_903932545.1 uncultured Rhodospirillales bacterium | reverse complement strand
GTTCATCCGTGGGATGCTGTGCAACTGGATGGTGTGCACCGGCGTGGTGGGCGCAATGATTTCCAGCACAGTCGGCGGCAAGGTGATCGCGATGTGGATGCCGATCATGGTGTTCTTTGGCATGACGTTTGAGCATTCGGTGGTGAACATGTTCCTGTTCCCCTCCGCATTGCTGATGGGCGGCAATTTCTCGGTGGCCGACTACATCATCTGGAACGAAATCCCGACCGTGCTCGGCAACCTTGTGGGCGGCCTGACTTTCGTTGGGCTGACACTCTATGCCACCCATCTCAAAACCGCGCCGATTCGCAGCTTTGGCTAATAGACCCGCTTTTTCGGCGGGAATGTGCTGACCTCGTTAGTCAGCGTTTGCATCCGAACGGGGGCGTAACTCAGCTTTACGTCCCCGTTTGTATCGCACCATGACAGCGTATGCTGCATCCAGTGATCATCGTCACGATCCGGGAAATCGTCGTGTGCATGCGCGCCACGGCTCTCCTTACGGGCTTCGGCGGATACCATCGTTGCCATCGCGTTGCCGAGCAGATTGTCGAGTTCGAGCGCCTCGGTGAGGTCGGAGTTCCACACCAGCGAGCGATCCGAAATCCCGACATCGCCCTGCCCCGCCCAAATCGCCTGCATCTTCGCCACACCCTGGGTGAGACTGTCCGAGGTGCGGAACACCGCCGCATGCGCCTGCATCGCGCGCTGCATGCCGTCACGCAGGTCGGCAACTTTCGTGCCGCCTGTCGCATGTCGTTTGCGATCGAGCCGATCCAGCGCGAAATCGCCAGCACCTGCGGGCAGCGGCGCTTGCGCGGCCCCTGGCGTCAGCGTGGCAGCGGCGTGTTGCGCGCAGGCTCTCCCGAACACCACCAGATCGAGCAGGGAGTTGGTGCCCAATCGATTCGCCCCATGCACCGAGACACAGGCCGCCTCGCCGATCGCCATCAAGCCGGGCACCGTCTCACCCGGGCGACGCAGCACTTCGGTCTGGGTCGTGGTTGGGATGCCACCCATGTTGTAATGCACCGTCGGCAGCACTGGGATGGGATCGCGCAGCACGTCGATACCCGCAAATACTTTTGCGGTCTCGCGAATGCCGGGCAGGCGTTCGTTGAGCAAATCCTCGCCGAGATGGGTGATGTGCATATAGATGTGGTCTTTGTTCGGCCCCACCCCGCGCCCTTCGTTGATCTCAATCGTCATCGAGCGGCTAACCACGTCACGCGAGGCGAGGTCTTTGGCGGAAGGCGCATATCGCTCCATGAAGCGTTCGCCTTCGGAATTGGTGAGATAGCCGCCCTCACCGCGCACGCCTTCGGTGATCAGGCAGCCGGCGGGGAAGATGCCGGTGGGGTGGAATTGGACGAACTCCATATCTTGCGTGGGAATTCCCGCCCGCATTGCCATGCCACCGCCATCGCCGGTGCAGGTGTGGGCGGACGTACAACTCAGATAGGCCCGGCCATAGCCGCCGGTGGCCAGCACGACAGACTGCGCCCGGAAGCGATGCATGGTGCCATCCTCCAAACACCACGCCATGACGCCCCGGCATGCGCCTTCCTCGTCCATGATCAGATCGAGCGCGAAATACTCAACAAAGAATTCCACGTTATGTTTAAGGCTTTGTTGATATAGCGTGTGCAGAATGGCATGGCCGGTGCGATCTGCCGCCGAGCAGCCGCGAAACGCCGGTCCCTTGCCGTAATTCTGGTTATGGCCGCCGAACGGGCGTTGATAGATTTTGCCGTCTTCAGTGCGACTGAACGGGACGCCGAAATGTTCCAGCTCATAAATCGCAGGCACCGCCTCGCGGCACATGTATTCGATGCTGTCTTGATCACCGAGCCAGTCCGCACCCTTGACGGTGTCGTACATGTGCCAGCGCCAATCATCCTCGCCCATATTGCCAAGCGCCGCACTGATGCCGCCTTGGGCTGCAACAGTGTGGGAGCGGGTGGGGAATACCTTGGTGATGCAGGCGGTTTTCAGCCCCGCAGCTCCCATGCCGAGGGTTGCCCGCAAGCCTGCCCCGCCTGCGCCCACGACAACCACGTCATAGGTGTGATCGATGACAGTATAAGCGGCCATTTGCGGCTCCCCGGATTCCTCGTTGGGGAGAGTATAGGTGCGGGATTTGGGATGACAATCTCGCATCCCCTCGATAGACTGGTTTGATCAACTGGTTGATTAAAAGGCACTGCCATGGGCATGGTCGGCGCGTTCGATGCCAAAACCCATCTGGCCGAACTGCTCGACCGGGTGG
>CAIZGT010000012.1 GCA_903932545.1 uncultured Rhodospirillales bacterium | reverse complement strand
CCTACTGATGATTGGCGGCAGTTCTGATCCGAAATATGAGCGATCGTCTAGGGCGCGCGCCGCACAGACGAAATGGCTGCAAGAAGAAGTTTCATCCGGGCGTTTAATGCTGGTAGCCCGCAAGGAAGAAAAATGGACTTCGCCAGAAATTAGATTTCCACAATCTATGGCGGGGAAGCTCTATATTGGCGGTTATGGGGGAGACGTTTGCTGCAATGGCGACGCTTTGCCCGGCGCTCGCCTGTGTCGCGTTGTGCGGGGCGCGGAGGCTCCGGTCGCTGCTGCTCCGGTTGCGGAGGCCCTGGGTAAGTCTTCCATCCCTGAATTCGCATACAGCGTCTCACCAAGATTCGCTCAATCTGATTACCCACTGGCTGTGAGCCTGCTGGAACTTAGACGCGACGGCAAATTCCAAAGCGATTGGGCCGCCTGCTTGGATGCTGCTGAACGGAACAATGTGAAAGGAAGCGGAACCACGGAGAGCACGGCCAAGCGGCTGGCCAGAATGATGAAGGCCATTCGGGAAGACCGGAAGGGTAGCATTCAGAATTTTCCAGAATCACTCAGTGAAAAAACTGGAAGATAATTCAATGACTTTCTGTCGAAACGCGACGTGTCATGGCTTCTCGGCGGTATCCCACTGCCGTAGGAGGCATGACAACAATGAGCGTTCCGCTAGAAATTCTGGACGAACGGGAGGCCGCTGCGTTCCTTCGCCTGTCGTCCCGCACGTTGCAACGAATGCGTCTCGATGGCGGCGGCCCCGCTTACGTTCAGCTCGGCGAACGGCGAATTGCGTATCGCATCGCCTCACTGCGGGATTGGTTGGCCAACCGCGAACGCCGAAGCACCAGCCAGGGTGCAGCGTGATGAGCTGGAACCCGTCTTTTCACGATGTGCATGGCTTTCTTCTAGCGTGCCGCCGCCTTCACGCCTGCATGGGCGATAATGTGATCTTGATCGGTGCACCCCGAACCCGTGAAAGCCAAACCGAGCCGCCCTGCTTGATTGATTGGGGGGCGTCTCTGGCATCCGCACTTGAAGAGCTGGGCGGATTTGCTGGCCGGTTGTCCATCGAATTAGGTTGGCCGGAAGGTTCTCCGGAGACGTTACGCGCAGTCATAGACGACATTCACCACGCTCTCAAACGCTTGGGCGAGGCGGCTGATGATGCAGCGGAAGAGGTGCTGAAGCTCCGGCCCGTTGGACTGCTTGATGAAGAGGAGCTGGATCATGGGGAGGCATGATGCCAGCGAGCTTGCCCGGATGCTCGCCGGTCGCGTTCAAGCTCTCGTGGCTGAGCTGCTGCCCGGTGGTGTTCGAGACGGCCAGGAATGGCGGGCGGGCTCTGTTGCTGGCGAAAAGGGGCGTTCGTTGGGCGTCCACCTCTCTGGCCAACGTGCTGGCGTGTGGGCTGACTTCGCCTCTGGCGAGCGTGGCGATTTGCTGGACCTGGTTGCAGTGTGTCGGTGCGGTGGTGACATCAAGGCCGCGATGGTTTGGGCCTCGGCGTGGCTCGGCCTTGATGGCGCATCGCCACCACCACGCCAAGCTCCGCCGCCAGTTCGTCCTAAAGCTGAATCCGTGCCGGACTCTGAGGCGCTGGGGCGGCGTGATGCCGCGCTTCGCCTCTTCCTCGCCGCGCGCGCCGAACTGCGCGGCACGCCTGCCGAGGCATATTTGGCAGGCCGAGGCATTGAGCTTGCTGAGCTGGGTCGCCAGCCGCGATGCCTGCGCTTCCATCCCGCTTTGCATAACAAAGAGAGCGGCAAACAGTGGCCGGCAATGGTCGCAGCGATCACCGGGGCCGATG
>CAIZGT010000011.1 GCA_903932545.1 uncultured Rhodospirillales bacterium | reverse complement strand
TGCCCGTGATGGGCGATCTGCGCCGCGATGTGCCGCCGATGCGGGATCTGCTGCACGAATATGCCGCATTGTTTTCATCTTGGTCGGACGCGGCCTTGGAGGCAGACCGGATTTACGGTGCGCAATTGCGCCCAGGCTTGGATGCGATCGAGGTTGATTTGCACCAGCTGGATAACGACTACAGCCAGCTTTTGTCGCGTGAGGCAGATGCCGCCAAAGTTGCCAGCCATCATAGTAGGCTGGTGGGTGCCATCACCGGCGCAATGAGCGTTCTGGCGGGCGTGCTGTTGGCGGTGCTCACGGTCCGCGGTTTACTGCCGCCGCTGCGCGCCAGTACAGCGCGCATGTTGCGGTTGGCGGAAGGTGATTTGGAGACACCGATCAACTTTCTCACGTCCCGCGATGAACTGGGCGATATGGCGCGGGCTCTAGAGGTGTTTCGCAGCAATGCACGACGTGCGGAGACGCTCACGCGCGCCGAGCATGCTGCTCAGGCCGCACGATTGCAGCGCAGCGAGGCGCTGGAAAAGCTGATCGCAAATTTTGAAACCAGCGCCAATGCCGCCACCCACAAGCTATTGGAGGCCTCGCAGGCGATGGAGAGCACGGCGCGCGATCTTGCCGCCAATGCGGAGCAGACCGCGGCCCAATCGATGGGAGTGTCTGGGGCGGCGGAACAAACATCCGTGTCAGTACAGGATGTTGCGAGTTCAACCGAGCAACTCGCCGCATCGATTCAGGAAATCAGCCGACAGGTGGCGCAATCCTCAATCGTGGCGCAACGCGCGCTTGAAGGCGCGCGCAACACCGATGCGACGGTGCAGAAACTGGCTGAAGGCGCGCACAAGATCGGTGAGGTGGTCCAGTTGATCAATTCCATCGCGGGCCAGACCAACCTGTTGGCGCTGAATGCCACCATTGAAGCCGCGCGCGCAGGCGATGCGGGGAAAGGGTTTGCCGTCGTGGCCAATGAGGTCAAGGCACTGGCCAATCAAACCGCCCGCGCCACCGACGAGATCGGCACCCAGATCGCCGCCATCCAATCGGCAACCCATTTGGCGGTGACCGAAATTGGCCAGATTGCCCAAGTGATCGCTGAGATCAACCAGATCGGCATGGCAATCGCTGCCGCTATTGATGAGCAAGGTGCGGCCACGTCAGTGATCGCGCATAATATTGACCAGGCGGCGCTGGGCACCAGGAATGTTACCAGCCTGATCGGTGACGTGCATCACGCCGCTGGTGGGACAGGACGGGCGGCGGAGAACATGCATGCTGTCTCGGCGTCGGTCGCTGAGCAATCCGGCGCGTTGGTCCGTCAGATCGATAGCTTCACCGCCGGGGTGAAAGCGGCTTAGCGGCGGCTTTAGAGCGCCGCGCGCAAATTCGCCTTGCACGGCGCAGTGCCCGACTCTTAGGCTTGATCCATAAGTTATGGCCGCGGGCCGACGAGCCCCACCTCCTGCTATGGACCAGCGCTGAATGGGCACAATCGTCAAGCTGGCTACCATCCGAGATGACACGCTGTGGGCGGTGGTGGCGCGCGTGGGTCGGGTGCAACGTGTTGCCGAGATTTATCCCAACCGAGACGCGGCCTTGCAAGACCGTGCTTGGCGGGAAGCCCAGGTTAATGCTCATGCAAGTTTTCTGCGCACCAACAGCCAGTCTGCCCCGCACTACAGTGTGGCGCCGGTGAGACGAACGGATTTACCCAAAGGCTGGAAACCGTTGCCTGCGTTGGGTTTTTTGCGCGGGCAATTTGTTTAGCCGGGCAGTTTGCTTGGCGCATCACGCGCGGCACAATGCCACCCTGTTATTTCGAGCATAGCATGGCAATCCACCGCGACGCAGGCTGCATCGCGGTGGATTGCAACGCTATGCTCTCAGTGATGCCCCGCCCCGCGATCACAACGCGGTAAACCCATCATCGGCTGCGATGATTGATCCGTTGATGAAGCGTGCGGCCTCCCCCGCGCATAGCAGCAGCAGCAGCCCATCAAGGTCGCGTGGCTCGCCCATGCGTTTGCGCGGCAGGCTGGCAACGAGCTTGCGCCCACCATCGCTTTCCAGGAAATCGGCACTGATCTCCGTGGCGATGTAGCCGGGGCAAATTGCGTTGGTGTTGATGCCATGTCGCCCCCATTCGCGCGCCATCGACTTGGTCATCTGCACCATCGCCGCCTTGGACATTGAATAGGTGGAAAGCTGCCCAAGTGGCTTCAGCCCCGCCACCGAGGCGATGTTCACAATGCGTCCCTCAATGCCATGCGCGATCATTTGCCGCGCTGCTGCCTGCGCCATGAAGAACGCGCCTTTGAGGTTGGTGGCCATCACCGCGTCGTAATCCGCCTCTGTCACGTCTTCCACCCGCGCCTGACGGCTGATGCCCGCGTTGTTGACCAATATGCCAATCGGACCCAATCGCGCCGCAACCTCCGCCGCTGCGGCAGTGATCGCGGGCACGGACGCTACGTCGAGCTCCAGCGTGATCGCCTCAGCGCCATCTTCGCGCAACTCCTCGGCGAGCGCCTCCAGCCGATCGGTGCGCCGCGCCGCCAGCGCCAGCCGTGCGCCCGCCGCGGCAAGCACGCGGGCAAAGCGCGCGCCAAGGCCAGAACTCGCCCCGGTGACGAGGGCAACGCGGCCGGAGATATCCATATCATTCATGCCGCCAACCCCAGCCGCGCGCGGGCTTGGAGATATTCACGCTCTAAGCGCGCGATCAGATCGGCAGTTTGCACCACAGCGCCCACCGCACCGATACCCTGGCCCGCGCCCCAGATATCCTTCCACGCCTTCTTTTTTGACCCGCTGAAACTCATCTCTTCCGGTGCCGGTAGGTTGTCTGGATCAAGCCCGGCCGCAACCAGGCTCGGCTTGAGATAATTGCCCGGCACGCCGGTGATCGCAGGGGTGTAGACGATGTCAGATGCAGCACTTTCTACGATCATCGCTTTATACCCCTCAGCTGCATTGGCCTCGTGCGTTGCGATAAACGCCGAGCCCATATAGGCGAGATCGGCCCCCATCGCCTGTGCGGCAAGGATCGCTCCGCCGGTGGCAATGGCACCAGACAGCGCGAGTGGGCCATCGAACCAGTTGCGGATTTCCTGGATCAGCGCGAAGGGTGAGATTGTGCCAGCATGGCCGCCCGCCCC
>CAIZGT010000010.1 GCA_903932545.1 uncultured Rhodospirillales bacterium | reverse complement strand
CGCTTGATGGTGCGCGGCGTGGCGGGCGTGGTGACGGATGGCGGGTTTCGCGATTCGTCTGACATCGCCAGCATGGACATCGCCAGTTTTCACCAGCGTCCCTCCGCTCCCACCAACCTGACGCTGCATGAAGCCATCGACATCAACGTGCCGATCGGCTGCGGCGATGCGCCGGTGTTTCCCGGCGATATCATCGTGGGCGACGCCGACGGCGTGATCGTCATCCCCGCCGAAATCGCCGATGAGATCGCGGCAGAGGCGGTGGAGATGACGGTGTTTGAAGACTTCGTGCAGGAGAAAGTGCGCGGTGGTCAGGCAACGCTTGGGCTGTATCCGCCCACCGATGAAAGCAATCTCGACGTGTTCGCCGCGTGGCGCAAAGCGCGCGGGCGTTAATCTCATCCCGGGCGGTGCGATGGTGAAGTGGGCGATAACGTCAACCACCGCCGCACCGGCCCCTCAAACCAGTGATACGATATTGTCGCTACCGCCAGCACCAGCGCCAGATTGAGCGAGTTGGCCAGCATCGCCCCGCCCAGCCAGCCCACCAATATCGGCCGCAACGCCAAGAACGGCGCGTGCCACAAATAAAGTGAGAACGAGATCACGCCGAGCCAATGCGGCACGCGCGCCCCAAGCAGGGCGGCCACCTGCGAAGTCTCAGCACCCAGCCCGATCACCAACACGCAAGCCGCCGCCACAAAGCCGAGATCCGCGGATTTGAACGGCGTCATCGCCAGCATCGCCAGCGCGACAACAACCAGCACCCAACTCCGCCCGCACGATGCAAAGCGCCCGCGATAGCGCCAGCACAGCATACCCAGCGCGAATTCCGGGCCACAGCGGAGATACATCAGCCGCGTATCCAGCGTGCCGAGCGCCCCGGCCACACCGCCATTCCAGCGATGGTCAAGCACACTCACCGCCACCAACGCCGCCGCACACAGCAGGCCCACCACCACACTCCACTCCGCCCGCAACCGCGCACACAACAGAACGAACAATGGAAAGAACAGGTTCAGCGTGATCTCCACGCTGATCGACCAACTCGGCCCATTGATCGCGTCCACCTCCCACAGATGGGTGGTGGTCATCAGCAGGTTGGAGATAATCGCATCAACCGGCCAATCCTCGCGGCTAAGTGCAAGACTGACCAGCGTGGTGAGCGCGTAAAGCGGATACAGGCGGCAGATCCGTTGCCACAGGAACCGGCCGAAGCCACTCCATATCTGCGGCGCAAATCCCGGCGCATAAACCATGCCGAGCACATAGCCACTCAGGATCATGAACAAATCCACCGCGGCATACCCATGCAACGCGATATCGGCCGCGATGCCAGACACTTCCGGCCCCACCCAATGGCACGCCACCACCCAAAGTGCCGCCACACCGCGCAGGCCGGTGAGCGGCTTGATCTCGCGGCGCATCATCTACTCCCCGGCGGCTAGAACGTCCTCCGTTTCTGCCACATGCTCGCCCGCGATGGCGAGATACACTGCCGGCAGCACAAACAGGGTGAACACTGTGCCAATTGCCAGCCCACTGGCAATCACCAGCCCCATGTTGAAGCGCGACGCAGCACCAGCCCCTTGGGCGATGATCAGCGGCACCACGCCCAGCACCATCGCCGCCGTCGTCATCAAAATCGGCCGCAGACGAATTCCGGCGGCGAAGATAATCGCCTCCAGCTTCGTCATCCCTTCTAGCCGCGCCGCATTGGCCACTTCCACAATCAGAATGCCGTGCTTGCTGATCAGCCCCATCAGCGTCACCAGCCCCACCTCGGTATAGATATTCAGCGTCGCCCGACCGAGGCCAAGATTGATGAACAGCATCGCGCCCGCGATAGACATCGGGATCGACACCATAATCACCAACGGATCGCGGAAGCTCTCGAACAAAGCGGCCAACGCGAGATAGATAATGACCATCGCCAAGCCAAACGTGGCGATGAACCCGCTCGATTCTTTGACGAATTGGCGCAGCGGCCCAGCATAATCGATCAGAATTTCGTTCGACAAATCCTCCTTCGCCAATTCCTGCAACTTCGCCAAAGCAGCGGCCTGGGAGATGCCGAGTGCTGGCACGCCCTGGATGGTGGCGGAGTTGATCTGCTGGAAATGGCTGATGTATTCGGGCACCGTGACGAGATTGACCTTCGCCACCGCGCGCAGCGGGATTGGCACACCGTTGCTGGTGGCAACCTGAAATCCCATCACCTGATCAATCGTCAGGCGCGATTGCTGCTGCACCTGGGCAATCACCCGATACGAGCGCGAGCCGAGGCTGAAGTAATTGGTGTAACCCCCACCGAGCAGACTGCCCATCGCGGTGCCAATCTGGCTCATCGTCACACCAAGTTGCGCGGCTTTATCGCGGTCGATCTCAATCACCTGCTGCGGCGCGTCGTATTTCAGGTCGCTGTCGATGAACAGAAACATCCCGCTCGCCCGCGCATCGGCCAGCAGCTTTTGCGCCTGCGGGTAAAGCTGGGCGAGCGAGGCTGTGGTTTTCAACACGTACTGAATCGGCAAGCCCTGCGCGCCCGGCAACGCGGGCGGCTGGAACACCGCAATATTCTGCCCGGCCACCCGGCTCACCGCGCCCTGCAATTCCTGCTGAATCGCCTCGGCCTTGCGCGCGCGTTGATCCCACGGCTTGAGTGTGGTGCCGGCAATCGAGTTCTGCGGCGCTTCGATCTGGAACGTGTCGGCACTTTCCGGAATCTTCGCCATGATGTCCTGCACCTGGGCGGCGAAAAGCTGCTTTTGTTGCAGTGTCGCATCTGGTGCCGAGGATGGCAGCAGGATCACCACGCCCTGATCCTCCTGCGGCGCCAATTCACTGTCCGCCGTGGTGAACAAGAAATAAATGCTGCCGATCACGATTGCCGCAAAGAACAACGAGATCGGCACGGTGCGCAGGCTGGAGCGCAATCGCCGCTCATAGCCGCGCTGCATGCCGCCTAGCACGCGGTCGATGAACAATTCAAATCGGCGAAACACGCCTTTGGTTTCAGCATGCGGCTTGAGCAATGCGCCGCACATCATAGGCGATAGCGTGAGCGACACGATGGCAGACACCGTCACCGCGCCCACCAGCGTGAAGGCAAATTCGGTGAACAACGCGCCGGTCAGCCCGCCCTGAAACCCAATCGGCACATACACCGCCACCAGCACAATCGTCATCGCGATAATCGGGCTGGCCAGATCGCGCGCCGCCTTCATTGCGGCGTCGCGCGGTTTCATCCCCTCTTCGAGATGGCGGCTGACACTCTCCACCACAATAATCGCATCATCCACCACAAGGCCGATGGCGAGCACCAGCGCGAGCAATGTCAGCAGATTGATCGAAAATCCAAACGCCAACATCGCCGCAAACGTGCCGATAAGCGAAAGCGGAATGGCGATCACCGGGATCACCACCGAGCGCGGTGAGCCGAGGAACAGGAACACCACAATCGTCACGATCAGAATCGTCTCACCCAGCGACCGCTCCACCTCGTTGATCGCGCTCTGCACGAACACCGTGGAATCATACACAATCGCCGAACGAATACCGCCGGGAAGCTGGGCCTGAATGCCGGGCAGCACCAGCTTTACCCGGTCGATCACATCCAGCAGGCTGGCGGAGGGCACCAACTGAATGCCCAGATACACGCCGCGCTGGCCGTTATACGACACGCCGGATTCGTAATCATCCGCCCCCAGCGTCACATGCGCCACATCACTCAACCGCACCACGCCGCCATTCACCTGCTTGAGGATCAGGTTCTTGAACTCCTCCACCGAGTGCAGATTGGTGGACGCGGTGAGGTTGAACTGCACCATCTGCCCCTTGGTGGTGCCAAGCCCGGCAATCGTGTTGTTCGCCGCCATCGCTGCTGTCACGTCAGACGCACTCATGCCGTAAGCCGCGAGCTTGTCTGGATCGAGCCACGCGCGCAGAGCGAGGTTTTGCTGGCCGAGCAGTTCCGCCGTTTGCACCCCCGCAATCGACTGCAACTGTGGTTGCACGTTGCGCACCAAATAATCGGTGAGCTGGTTGGGCCGCAATTCGTCGCTGGAAAACCCGATGATCAGTGCATCAAGCGACTGGCCGATTTTCACCGCAAGCGTCGGCTGCTGCACACCGTTTGGCAATTGGTTGAGCACCGAGTTGATCTTGGCGGTGATCTCCGTCAGCGCCTTATCGGGATCATAGTTCAACACGAGATTGGCGGTGATCGTGCTGGTGCCGGAGCTTGAAACCGAACTGAGCGTATCAATCCCATTCGCCTGCGCGATCACGTTTTCCAGCGGTGTGGTCACAAAGCCCGCAATCGT
>CAIZGT010000009.1 GCA_903932545.1 uncultured Rhodospirillales bacterium | reverse complement strand
GCGCTATTTGGTTCGTCCCGGTGTGGGGCAGTGCTGCTGCCGTATTGTCAAAAAACGGAAACAAAGCCTCAGCTACGCGGCGGTTGGCAAGTCCTCCGCCGCGGTTTAGAAGCTAAGCCGATACTGGGTATTCGGTGTGGACGAGGGGGTGCAACAATCGTTTGGGCCTCTATGCGGATCTCGCGCCGTTTTGAACAATGTGCATGAACGGGACTGACTCAATGAACGGTGAGGCGCTGTTGCTGTCCACCTCAATTGAGTCTGGACGGGGAAAGATGGATCGGACAATCAGCGTCGGTGCGGATCTTCGCCTAGCACGCGAGCGGCTGGGCTGGGAGTTGCCGGGCTTGGCTGCCAAGCTGCGCATTCGGCTGCCGTATCTGGAAGCTCTGGAAGACGGTCGGCTGAGCGAGTTGCCGGGCAACGCCTATGCCATCGGGTTTTTGCGCACCTATGCGAGCGCGGTTGGGCTGGACCCCGATGAGATGTCACGCCGCTTTCGCGCCGAGACCGCCGACCTTAATCGCCGCCCGGAACTGATTTTCCCAGCCCCGGTGCCGGAGCGCGGTGTGCCGCCACTGGCCGTGGTGTTGGTGGGTTTCGTGTTGATTATCGGCGCTTATGCCGGGTGGTATCGCTTGTCGGGCGACCGTGGGCGGCACGATGAGATCACGCCACCGCTGCCGTCGCGTTTGGCGCCGCTATCGGCTGGGCTGGCGCCATTGCCGACAATCGCACCGTCCGCGCCGGTGCCTGTCGCCACCCCTTCCGCTGAACCCGCCACCGTTGCAGCGCAACCGCTCGCCACCGTGCCAGCACCGATTGCGAGTATTCCGGTGCCGACCCCGGTTCCGGTCACGATGCCCGGTGCCACGCCAGCGGTGCCACGTCCGGTGGCGTCTGGCTCAATCGCGACCGAAGTTGGCCAAGGCCTCGCAGCACTTGGCCCAGATGGCGGACGTTTGGCGGTGCGCGCGACCCAAGAGGCGTGGATTCAGGTGAAAGACCGCGCCAGTGGCAATGTCGTCACTGACCGCGTGCTGCAACCCGGTGAAATCTGGCAGGTTCCCAACCGGAGCGGGCTGATCCTCACCGTCGGCAATGCCGGTGGAACCCAGGTTTTGCTTGACGGCCAACCCTCGCCATCTCTCGGCGCCGACGGCGCGGTCCGCCGTGGCCTGGCGCTTGAGGTTGATCAGGTGAAAGACGGCAAGCTGGCAGCGAGCTATCAACCGCCATCCAGCGTTGCTGCGCCTGCAACCCGCCCGGCCACACAGAATTAGCGTTGCCGCGCAAGTTTTGATATTAACGGCGGCCAAACTCCAGGAGCCGAATGGCAATGAGCGCCTATCGTCCATACCAGCATATCGAGCGTCGCAAATCCCGCCAGATCCATGTCGGCAAAGTCGCCGTCGGCGGAGACGCGCCGGTCTCGGTGCAAACCATGACCAACACCCTCACCACCGATATCGACGCAACCGTTGCGCAAATCCTGCGCGCGGAAGAGGCGGGCGTGGATATCGTGCGGGTGTCTTGTCCCGATGAGGAGAGCACGGCCGCTCTCAAGCACATCATCAAGCGGGTGAATGTGCCGGTCGTGGCTGACATCCATTTCCACTATAAGCGCGGCATCGAAGCCGCCGAGGCCGGTGCTGCGTGCTTGCGCATCAACCCCGGCAATATCGGCAGCCCTGAGCGCGTGCGCGAAGTGATCAAGGCAGCGCGCGATCATAATTGCTCGATGCGCATCGGCGTGAACGCTGGCTCGCTGGAGCGGCATCTGCTGGAGAAATACGGCGAGCCCAACCCGGAGGCGTTGGTTGAGTCGGCGCTGGAGCATGCTGCCATTCTGCAAGACAACGACTTTCACGAGTTCAAAATCTCGGTGAAGGCTTCCGACGTATTCATGGCAGTGGCCGCTTATCAGCAGCTTGCTGATGTGTGTGACCACCCGCTGCATATCGGCATCACTGAAGCCGGTTCGCGCCGAGCTGGCACTGTGAAAAGTGCCATTGGTTTGGGCAATCTGCTCTGGGCCGGTATTGGCGACACGATGCGGGTTTCGCTGTCGGCTGAGCCGGAAGAGGAAGTGTTTGTCGGCTGGGATATTCTCAAAACCCTGGGCATCCGCCATCGCGGCGTGAAGATTATCTCGTGCCCGTCATGCGCGCGTCAGGGCTATGACGTGGTGGCGACCGTCACCGAACTGGAAAAGCGCCTCGCCCACATCAAAACCCCGCTCACACTGTCCATCATCGGCTGTGTGGTGAACGGGCCGGGCGAAGCACTGATGACCGATATCGGCGTCACCGGCGGCGGCAACGGCAAGCATATGGTGTATGCGGCGGGCAAGCAGGACCATCAGACCGACACCACCGCGATGGTGGAACACATCATCGGTCTGGTTGAAAAGAAGGCCGAAGCGCTTGAGGCTGAGAAGGCTGCTGAGGCGCTGGCGGCAGAGTAATCGTAGGGCGGGTCCACGACCCGCCTTCACGCCGAATGCG
>CAIZGT010000008.1 GCA_903932545.1 uncultured Rhodospirillales bacterium | reverse complement strand
GGCTGCTCGGCCACAACGTCAAACTCGGCCAAGGCGGAATTCGCGAGATCGAGTTCCTGGCGCAAACGCTGCAACTGGTTTGGGGCGGACGTGATCCGGATTTGCGTGAACGCCGCACATTGCACGCCCTGCATCTGCTGGTCCGCGCAGGGCATCTGAAGCCGCAGGCGGCGCGCGAACTCGCCAGCGCCTACCGCTTTCTGCGCTGTGTTGAGCATCGGCTGCAAATGGTGTCTGACCGTCAGACCCATTCGTTGCCGGATGACGCGGCAGGCTTCGCCGCATTCGCGAAATTTCTCGGCTATGATGAAGCAAGCCGCTTTGCTGCCGATTTGATGCGTCATCTACAGCATGTGCAGCGCCGCTATCAGGAGGTGTTCGCCGCCGTGCCAGGCGGCGCGGCGACGCTGGATTTCGGCGATGTGGACCGGCGGCCTGAGACGATCACCGCCGTGCGCGCGATGGGGTTCACCGCGCCCGAGCGTATGGTGGAGATTATCGCCGGCTGGTTCGCGGGCAGGGTGCGCGCCTTGCGCGCCAATACCGCCCGCGAATTGCTCGATGCGGTGCTGCCGGTGATGCTGGAGGCCCTGGCCCGCCAACGCGAGCCGGATGCGGCATTCATGCGCTTTGCCGGGCTGATGGAGAGCCTGCCTGCCGGGGTGCAAGTGCTCTCGATGTTCCAGCGCAATCTCGACCTCGTCCGCCGCATCGCCGACGTGCTGGGTGCCGCCCCGCAACTTGCAGACCATCTGGCACGCACCCCTTCTGCGCTAGACGGCCTGTTAGGGCTGGCCGATTCCTCCGCCCCAGTGCGCCAGATGCGCGCGCGCTTGGCGCAGGCGCACAGCTTGGAGGAGGCCATCGCCGCCATCCGCGCCACCGTGCGCGCGCGCGAATTCGCCATTTCGGTGGCAACGCTAGAGGGGCGGATGGACGCAGACGCTGCCGGGCTGCTACGCGCCGATCTGGCCGATGCGGCCCTGTCCGGCCTGTTGCCGCGTGTGCTGGAAGATTTCGCCACCCGCAACGGCACCGTCCATGATGGCGGCATGGTGGTGGTGGCAATGGGCAAAGCGGGTGCGCGCGAGACGATGGCGGGGTCCGATCTCGACCTGATGTTGATCTACGACCATCCCGAACACGTCCATGAAAGCCACGGCGCGCGTAGCCTGCCCGCAAGCCAATGGTTCATCCGCGCCGTGCACGCCTTCGTCGCGGCCCTCACCGCGCGCGATGCCGAAGGGCCGATCTACGATGTGGACATGCGATTGCGCCCCTCCGGCAATAAGGGGCCGCTGGCGGTGTCGCTATCGTCCTTCGTGGCCTATCACGCCCGCGATGCCTGGACCTGGGAGCGCATGGCGCTCACCCGCGCGCGTGTCGTGGCCGGCCCCCCGCGCTTGAGGGTGCGCGTGGCGGCGGCCATTGCGCAGGCGATCGCGGGCGGTGACCGCCATAAAATCCGCGCCGATGCCACGGCAATGCGCATCCGCATGCTGCGCGAACTGCCCCCACTGAGCCCGTGGGACGTGAAGATGCGCGCAGGCGGGCAGGTTGAGGTGGAGTTCATCGTCCAAACCCTGCAACTGCGTTTCGGCGCTGTATCACAAACCCTGCGTTACGCGGTGGCCAGTTTGGCCGAGCGCGGCGATATCAGCGATGCGGATGCGGTCCTGCTGATCCGCGCCGACCGGATATGGCGGGCGCTGCAATCGGTTCTGCGCCTGACACTCGGCGCCCGCCCACCGCTTGAACTTTCCGACAGCGTGCTGCCAACCGTGTTGCATGTGATGAATCAGGCCGGAGTGCAGGCTGTTGACTTGGTGGCATTGCGGGCCACTGTGGAAGACCTCGCGCAACAAACCCGCGCGGCCTTCGTGCGATTGGTAGGAGAGATCGAGACATGAGCCTTGAAATTGGCCAGCAAGCCCCGGATTTTAACATGCAAGCCACCGGCGGCCGAACCGTGAGCCTTGAAGGGCTGAAGGGGCGCCCGTTCGTGCTGTATTTCTATCCCAAGGCCGATACCCCCGGCTGCACCAAGGAAGCCTGCGCGTTCCAGGAAGCCTTGCCGCAACTTGGTAAGCTTGGTGTTGAGGTGATTGGGGTCAGCAAGGACAAGATGACGGCCCTGGAGAAATTCGCTGCTAAATACAATCTCACATTCCCGCTTGCGTCTGATCCGGAGAACGCGGTGATCGATGCCTATGGCGCGTGGTTGGAGAAATCGATGTATGGCAAAAAATACATGGGCATCGAACGCTCAACCGTGCTGGTCGATGCGTCCGGCAAGGTCGCGCATGTGTGGCCGAAGGTGAAGGTTGAGGGCCATGCGGCAGATGTGCAGAAGGCGATTGCGGCGCTCTAGGCCTTCATAGCCGACGCCACCCGCCACCGTTTTGCGCCGGCATACAAACTCACGCCAACCCCGGTGAGCAAAATAATCCAAGCCGGGG
>CAIZGT010000007.1 GCA_903932545.1 uncultured Rhodospirillales bacterium | reverse complement strand
TTCGGCTTGGACGAATTGCGTGGTGAATTGGAATTCGCGCAGCGTGGTCATCATCTGCACCGTCTCCTGGATCGGATGCACATTGCTGTCCTCGATGCTGCCGTCGGTGATTTCAGGTGCTGCCACCGCCTTGGTGGGGCTGTCGCAGGCGTAGAGCCGCGCGCCTTCCGGGCGCAGCGCGTTCGGATCTTGCGGCGCGACCACGCCAATCTGGCCAATCTTGCCGTTCTGGCTGGAGATTACCCCGTTGGAAGCGACACTCAGCACGGTGTCGGCGGGGGTGAGTTGCAGCTTCTTGCCGTTCACATCGAGCAGCGGATTGCCTGCGCCGTCTTCAATTGTGCCATCTGAGGCGCGTTCAAAATGGCCGGCGCGGGTGAGGCGGGGGCCGTTGGAGGTCATCACCGTGAAGAACCCATTGCTGCCAATGGCGAGATCAAGCGGGTTGGCGGTGGGCGTGAAGGTGCCAACCTGCTGATCGCGATAGGTGGCGCGATCCTGGGTGTAGGCCAGAATGCGCCCGCCTGGTGGCAGGCTGGCGTCCCCGGTGGTGGCAG
This sequence comes from uncultured Rhodospirillales bacterium, assembly GCA_903932545.1. GTDB lineage: Bacteria > Pseudomonadota > Alphaproteobacteria > Acetobacterales > Acetobacteraceae > CAIQQQ01. Next base: position 1,378 of record CAIZGT010000007.1, on the reverse strand, counting down.
GCTCACGCACCAGCCAATCCGCGAAAACCATCCGCTCAGCCCGATAGCCCGGCGTGTTGGTGTTGGCGAGGTTGTTGGCCGTCACCTCCATCGCGCGGGATTGGGCGACGAGGCGCGAGAGGGCGATGGTGGTGGCGTTTTCCATCTGTGAGGCTCCGGTTGAAAGGCAGGCGACGAACAGGGGGATTGCGAGCCCTGTGCCAAGCTGAGAGCCTTGGTTTTCTGCGGATTTTCGGTGCGCGTTACTGCCGGGGGGCAGAATATGCCGAGCGATTGATGTACCTCGCTCGGCATTTTTCGCCGCCATCGCAAGGGTTTGTTAACCGTTGGCCGTCACTGTGGGTGTCATCACCTATCGTATAAGGGCCGGTTTTGAGCAGTACAGCCCCCGCCGCCGAACCACATGACGATGCTGCGCCGAAAAAACGCGGCAAGAAGAAGCTCGTGATGCTCGCGATTCCGCTGCTTCTGCTGGCTGTTGTGGCTGGGCTCTGGTTCGGCGGCATCCTCCCCCCGTTGCTTGGCATAGGAGGGGAGAAGAAGGAGGCAAAGGCTGCCAAGCCTGGTGAAATTTCCACTGAAGCTGTGGAAAAGGCCAAGGTTCCGGTGTTCGTCGATCTGCCGGATCTGATCGCCAATCTCAATGTTGGCCAACGCCGCTCGGCCTTTATCAAGCTCAAGGCCAAGCTCGAAATCGCCAAGATTGAGGATCAACCTATCGTCACCGCCGCAATGCCGCGCCTGCAAGACATGTTCACCACCTATCTGCGCGAGATGCGCCCTGAGGAACTGCGGGGCTCAGCGGGCACCTACCGATTGCGCGAGGAGTTGATCGCGCGCGCAAACATCGCCGTCGCGCCTGCTCATGTGGTGGATGTGCTGTTCAGCGAGATGCTGATCCAATGAGCGACACCCAATCCGAGGAAGATCTGGCCGCCGCTTGGGGCGCGGATCTGGATGAGGCCGGGGCCGATGCGCTGCCTGTGCAACCCGCGCGGGTGCTCAATCAGGCCGAGATCGACAGCTTGCTCGGCTTTGATGAAGGCCCGGATTCAGGAGACAATCGCTCCGGCATCCAGCGCATTATCAGTTCGGGCTTGGTCTCCTACGAGCGCCTGCCGATGTTGGAGATTGTGTTTGATCGGCTGGTGCGGATCATGAGCACCTCGTTGCGCAACTTCACGTCTGACAATGTGGAAGTTGGCATCGACAATATCGTGTCGTTGCGCTTCGGCGATTACCTGAATTCGATTCCGCTGCCGGCCATGCTCGCGGTGTTCAAGGCGGAGGAGTGGGATAATTACGGACTGATGGTGGTCGATTCCGCGATGATCTACTCCATCGTCGATGTGCTGCTCGGCGGGCGGCGCGGCACGGC
>CAIZGT010000006.1 GCA_903932545.1 uncultured Rhodospirillales bacterium | reverse complement strand
CGCCGAGCATGTCGATGCGGTTGCCGAGTGTGATTGCGTTGAAGGATTATATCCCAACCTCGCGCAAACCCGCCTTCACTCGATTTAACGTGTTCCTGCGCGATGCGTTTGAATGCCAATATTGCAGCTCACGCGAACCCGCGCAGAATTTGACGTTTGATCACGTTATCCCGCGCAGCCGGGGTGGGCGCACCACCTGGGAGAACGTCGTCACCGCGTGCGGGCCGTGCAATCTGCGCAAAGGCTCGGCGCTGCCGCGTGAATGCCGGATGCATCCGCGCAAACCCGCACGCCAGCCCAGCACCTGGGAATTGCAGGATAACGGGCGCGCGTTTCCGCCAAATTATCTGCATGAGAGCTGGCGCGATTATCTCTATTGGGATTCCGAACTCGAATCCTAATAAGGTGGTTTCAACAACCACTTCACAACAACACCTCGCCATACGAGGGGCGCGCTATGACCCAAATCTCCCGTCGATGCGTGCTTGCCGCCACACCGGGGCTGTTGCTCGCGTCCCAGGCGCGCGCAGAGACCAGCGTGGTTCGGCTGAGCCACGGCTATGGCATCCATTATCTGCCGTTGATGGTCATCCGTGACCGCCAATTGCTGGAGAAACACGCGACCCTGATGGGCCTCAACGTCACCACCAATTGGCGCAGCATCGATGGCGGCTCGTCGATCAATGATGCGATGCTGGCTGGTGCGCTTGATATCGCCGGGCTGGGTGCACCGGGGTTCATCACGCTGTGGTCCAAGGCGCACAACATTCCCTCAGCGGCAGTGATCGGCGTGGCGGGGTTGGGGAAGGGGGCGCTATGGCTCAACACCAACAAGCCCGGCATCAAAACGCTGCGCGATTTCGGCCCTGGTGACAAAATCGCCGTCCCCGGCATCAAAACCAGCTTTGCCGCCGTGGTGCTGCAAATGGCGGTGGCGAAGGAGTTCGGGATTGCGCATTACGACCAACTCGACAGCCTCACCGTGGGCCTGTCGCATCCCGATGCGCTGATCGCGCTCACCTCCGGCACCAATGCGCTGTCTGGCCATGTCGGTTCACCGCCGTTCTCGACCAACGAGTTGAAACATCCCGGCATTCACCGGGTGTTCTCCACCTCAGAACTGCTCGGCCCGATCACCATTGACGTGGTTTATGCCGCCAAACGCTTCGCGGACGCCAATCCGCGCATCATGGATGCATTCGTGGCGGCGATGGATGAGGCGAGCGCGTCGATTCCGGCTGACAAATCCGCCGCTGCGGACAGCTTCCTGCGCGCCTCGGGGGTGACGATGCCGAAGGCAGCGGTGCTTGATCTGCTCGACGATCCGGAAACCACCTTCGCCACCGCCCCCGAGGGCGTGATGCAATACGCAGCCTTTCTCGGCCAAACCGGGGCGATCAAGATCGTGCCGAAATCCTGGTCGGAGATGTTCATTCCGCAGATTGGCGCGCGCAATGGGAGCTGAGTCGCCGAAATCCAAATTCAACGCGCGCAATGCGGCGGCCTATGAGCGCAGCATGGGGCGCTGGAGCAGGCGGATGGCACCGGGCCTGATTGCATTTGCTGATATCGGCGATGCGCGCACAGTGCTCGATGTTGGCTGTGGCACCGGCTCGCTGCTGTTCACGTTGGCAGAAAACCCGAGTTTTACCCGCATCGCAGGCATCGATGCGGCAGAGGTTTATGTGGCCGCCGCCCAGGCGCAAAACACCGACAAACGGGTGGAGATCGGCCACGGTGATGCGAGCGCGATGCCGTATGGCTCGGCCAGCTTTGATGCAGCGTTGAGCCAGCTTGTCTTGCAATTCGTTCCCGCCCCCGAGCGCGCGCTGGCTGAGATGGCGCGGGTGGTGCGCACCGGCGGGGTGGTCGCTGCTGCGGTGTGGAACTCATACGGCGGCATGCCGCATCAGCGCATGTTCTGGGACATTGCAGCGATACTCGACCCGGCGGCGGCGTTGGAGCGCAACACCAATTTCTTCCGCCCGATGACCCGGCGCGGCGATTTGGGCGCGGCGATGCAGTCGGTGGGCTTGCGCGATGTTGTGGAATCAAGTGTGACGATTTGGATGGATTTCGCCGATTTCGCCGATTACTGGGAGCCGATTGCGAGCGGCGAGGGGACATTGGGGAAATACGTCAGCGCACTTTCGCCCGACGCTTCGATGCGGCTGCGCGAGGCGTTGCGCGAATCGTATTGTTCGGGATTGCCTGACGGCGAGCGCAACTTTGCCTGCACGGCGCAGGTGGCCAGGGCGTTGGTTCCCTAAAATCTGACCACTTTGGAGGCACGTGACAGCGCCGCTCCCCTGTGCCGCATTATCAGCTTGAGGCTGTGCCCGCCGTGTAGTCCGAATAGCGGCTTGATTTGCGTTTTTGATAACGGCTGAGAAAGCCGTGCAGTGGCTTTTCAAGCAAATGATAGGCGGCAACACCCACTGCGATACAAATGGTGGTTTTGAGAAGTAATTGCGCCCACATGGGATAAGCCGCCAAACGGGTATCACGTAAGCGTTCAATGATAATAAAATGCGTTAAATAAATTGAATACGATGCATCGCCAAATATTTTCACAAATATAAAACGCGGAAAGCGATCAATTTTCTCCAAAGCGACCATTCCGCACACAATTAAGCTGGCAGGTCCACCCCATAAAATGCATCGGAAAGGTGTGTCAGCAAATTGCGGAAATGCAGCTAAAATCATAACACCAATCGCGATTAAAATTATTGAGGTGTTAAAATTGGGAAGTTTATTTAAGAGCATTAGTCGGCAAATTAAACTCCCAAATAAAAACTCAAAATAAAATGAAAATCCAGAAAATACGAGTATCATGCTTTGATTGAAATAATATATCATAAATAAACTAGAAGATGCAATAGAAAGCATTAAAATCATTGCTCGGGATGTTTTTGTGATTAAGAGTGCTGTGATAAAGATGTAAAAATACACCTCAATATTCAGAGTCCAACCCTGCGGTAGGATTGGATATCTGGTGGACGGCAGGCCGTCACTGGGAATAAAAATTATCGACTTAAAAAAATTTTGCGGACTATGTCCCCAATACATCATAACTATAAAGCTCATGATAAAATACATCGGAAGAATTCGAATGGCACGATCGATCAAAAATTCAAATGGTGTTGGTGGCTTCTGAATAATAAAAAACATAAGAAATCCGGAAATGACAAAAAATATATCAACTCCAGAGG
>CAIZGT010000005.1 GCA_903932545.1 uncultured Rhodospirillales bacterium | reverse complement strand
CGCCTCCTCCTCATTATACCCACCCTGTTCGGCATCCTCGCCATCAACTTCGCTGTCATCCAATTCGCCCCCGGCGGCCCGGTGGAGCAGATGATCTCGGAACTGAAAGGCAAAGGCGACGTCTCCCAGCGCCTCACCGGCACCGGCGCTGCCGAGACCTCGGGCGGCAATTATCGCGGTGCGCGCGGGCTCGATCCGGCGATTGTCGCCGATATCCGCCGCATGTTCGGCTTCGATAAGCCGCCGCTGGAGCGGTTTGAGGACATGCTCTCCGGCTATGTCCGCTTCGATTTCGGCCGCTCATTCTTCCGTGACGACACCGTGCTTGGCCTTGTGGTGCAGAAAATGCCGGTGAGTATTTCGATCGGATTATGGTCCACCTTGCTGGTCTATCTCGTCTCCATCCCGCTCGGCATCATGAAGGCAGTGCGTGATGGCAGCCGGTTTGACGTGGCGAGTTCGGCCATCGTGCTGATCGGTTACGCCATCCCCGGCTTCCTGTTCGCCATCTTGCTGGTTGTGCTGTTCGCAGGCGGCAGCTTCGTGCAGTGGTTCCCATTGCGCGGCCTGACCAGTTCCGGCGCGGAGAGTTTGAGTTGGGGCGCCCGCGTGCTCGACTACGCATGGCACATGGTGCTGCCAACCGTGGCGCTGGTGGTTGGCGGCTTTGCCTCGCTCACCATGCTCACCAAGAACTGCTTCCTCGAAGAAATCCGCAAACAATACGTCACCACCGCCCGTGCGAAGGGGGCGAGTGAGCCACGCATTCTCTATCGCCACGTATTTCGCAACGCGATGCTGCTGATAATCGCGGGTTTTCCGGCGGCGTTCTTGGGCATTCTGTTCTCCTCCTCGCTGTTGGTGGAGATCGTGTTCTCGCTCGACGGGCTCGGTCTGCTTGGCTTTGAGAGTGCAATCCGGCGGGATTATCCGGTGATGTTCGGCACTCTATACATGTTCACCCTGATCGGCCTTGTGCTGCAGATCATCGGTGATTTCATGTACACGCTGGTTGATCCGCGCATCGATTTCGGAACACGCGGCTGATGGCGTTGCGTCCCATCACCCATCGCCGCATCGCCGCTTTCAAAGCGAACAAGCGCGGCTATTATTCGGCCATCATCTTCGGCGCGATGTTTGTGCTCAGCCTGTTCGCCGAGTTCATCGCCAATGACCGCCCGCTGCTGATCCATTACCACGGCAGCTTATACACCCCGGTATTGCGCGACTACGCCGAAGATACGTTCGGCGATGATCTGCTGCCGATCGAAGCCGATTACTCCGACCCCGAACTCGCAGCCCGCATCAGAAGCGACGGCTGGATGCTCTGGCCGATCTTGCCCTACAGCTACGCCACCGTCGTGAAAAACCTCCCCTCGCCAGCCCCTGCGCCGCCGTCGTGGATGAACCCACTCGGCACCGATGATCAGGCGCGCGATGTGCTGGCGCGCGTGATTTACGGCTTCCGGATTTCTGTGCTGTTCGGATTTACGCTGACCATCATCGCCTCAATCATCGGCATCGCCGCCGGGGCGGTGCAGGGCTATTACGGCGGGTTGGTTGACCTGTTCTTCCAGCGTTTCATCGAAATCTGGTCGGGCATGCCGCAGCTTTACATGCTGATCATCCTGTCCAGCATCATAGCCCCCAGTTTCTGGGTGCTGCTCGTCTTCCTGTTGTTGTTCAGTTGGATGGCGCTGACCGGCGTGGTGCGTGCCGAGTTTCTGCGGGGTCGCAATCTCGAATATGTCCGCGCCGCGCGCGCGCTGGGGGTGTCCGACATCGCCATCATGTTCCGCCACATCTTGCCCAACGCGATGGTGGCCACGCTCACCTTCCTGCCCTTCACGCTCTCCGGCTCGGTGACAATTTTGGCGAGCCTGGATTTCTTGGGCTTCGGCCTGCCCCCCGGCTCACCCTCGCTCGGCGAGTTGGTGGCGCAGGGGAAGGACAATCTCCAAGCCCCGTGGCTTGCCATCACCGCCTTCGTGGTGCTCGGGCTGACCCTTACCCTGCTGATCTTCGTTGGTGAAGCGGTGCGCGATGCGTTTGATCCGCGCAAGGTGTCGTCATGAGCCTGCTCGACACCCAAAATCTCACCATCCGCTTTGGCGAACGCGAAGTTGTGCGCCGCGTTTCGTTCACCCTCGCACGCGGCGAGACGCTGGCGCTGGTCGGCGAGAGCGGCTCTGGCAAATCCCTCACCGCGCTTTCACTGCTGCAACTCCTGCCACCTGGCGCGGTTTGTTCGGGCCGCGTGACGCTCGACGGCACCGATGTGCTGACCGCCCCTGAGCCAGCTTTGCGCAAGCTGCGTGGTGGCATGGCGGGGATGGTGTTTCAGGAGCCGATGACCAGTCTCAACCCGCTCAACCGCATCGGTCAGCAGGTGGAGGAGGCGATTTTCCTGCACGGTGGCGGCGACCAGAATCTGCGCGCCCGCGCCACCACTTTGCTCGAACAATGCGGTTTCGCCGACGCCGCGCAACGCTGCGACAGTTTCCCGCATCAACTCTCCGGCGGCCAACGCCAGCGCGTGATGATAGCGATAGCACTTGCCAACAATCCAGCCCTTCTCATCGCCGATGAGCCCACCACCGCACTCGACGTCACCATCCAGGCCCAGATCCTCGACCTCCTCGCCGCCCAGAAACAGGCACGCGGCTTGGCGATGCTGCTGATTTCGCACGACCTCAACATTGTCCGCCGCCACGCCGACCGCGTCTGCGTCATGCGCCATGGCGAGATCGTGGAGAGCGGCCCGGTTGAAGCCGTGTTCGCCAACCCGCAGCACCCTTACACACGCATGCTGATCGATTCCGAACCGCGTGGGCGCCCCGTTACGGTCCCCGTCGGGGCCGAGACGCTGCTCACTGCCGAGAATGTGCGCGTCATCTTCGCCACCCAATCCGGCCTGCTCCGCCGCACCACAGGCGAAGTCCGCGCGGTCGATGGCGTGAGCCTCAGCCTGCGCCAAAGCGAGACATTGGGCATCGTCGGCGAAAGCGGCTCCGGCAAATCCACTTTGGCGCTCGCTCTGCTGATGCTGGAGAAGGCCGAGGGGCGCATTATGTTTCTGGGCGACAATCTCGCCACGCTCTCCAAATCCGCCCGCCGCGCGATGCGGGCCAAGATGCAGATCGTGTTTCAAGACCCGTTCGGCAGTCTCTCGCCGCGCCTGTCGGTGGGCGAGATCATTGCTGAGGGCTTGCTGGTCCATGCTCCGCACAGCACCGAAGCCGAGCGTGATGCGAAAGTTGCCGCGGTGCTGCACGAGGTTGGGCTGGAGCCGGAATTCGCCACCCGCTATCCACATGAATTCAGCGGCGGCCAGCGTCAGCGCATCGCCATTGCCCGCGCGCTGATACTGGAACCGCGCCTGATCGTGCTGGATGAACCCACCAGCGCACTCGACCGCTCGGTGCAGGCGCAAATTATCGAATTGCTGCGTCGTCTGCAGCAAGATCGCGGCCTCGCCTTCCTGTTCATCAGCCACGATCTGGCCGTGGTCCGCGCCTTGGCGCACCGGGTGATGGTGATGAAGGCGGGTGTGGTGGTGGAGGCTGGCGAGGCCGATGCGATCTTTACCGCGCCGCAACATGCCTACACCAAGGCGCTGTTGCAGGCGGCTTTCGTTTGAAATGGCGAAGTCTAAACGCGCTTATTTCGTCCTCTTCGCCGCCGCCAATTCCGCCTTCAAGGCTTCGAGTTCCGCCTTCAGCGTCGCCACCTCATCAGCAGGTGCTGCGTCTTTCGCTTCCGGTGCCATCCCGACGTTGGCTTGATAAAACGGGGTGAACATGCTCATCGCCCGTTCCATCATCGCGATGTTCTGGCGGCTCATGTCATCCACCCGGAATGGGAAGAAATTGCCCATCGTTGCCTGCAACGCGGTGCGCATCTGTTCCTGCTGGCCAGAGAAGCTCTCCATGGCGTTTTCCAGGTAGCCAGGCACCAAGCTTTGCAGCGAGTTGCCGTAAAAGCCGATGAGTTGGCGCAAGAATCCGGTCGGCAGCATCGCACTGCCCTTGCCCTCTTCTTCGACAATAATCTGGGTCAAAACCGAGCGCGTGATATCCTCGCCAGTTTTGGCGTCATACACCACAAAATCACGCCCTTCGCGCACCATGTCGGCCAGCGTATCGAGCGTGATATAGCTGGAGCTCTCAGTATTGTAGAGCCGCCGGTTGGCATATTTCTTCACCACCACCGGAGTGGTCGGATTTTCCGCTGCATGAGCTTTCGCCGCTTCTGACATTGTATCCGTGCCCCCAAATATGATGTAACGATAGCACGCCTGCGCTTGCTGCCAATGGTGCAGTGCAACCCGATTTGAGCGGGCCGGGTTATTCGCCAGGATCGGAGAGCGAGTATGTCGTCAACGGCCGATATCGCGCGGGACTGGCAGACTATTTGGCAATCTGAAACCGCGTCGATGGCGTTTGATCGCGAGGCGCTGGAGTCCATTGCCATGTCGATGCAACTCTGGCAGGCATTCGCGTCGAGCATTGAAGGCACTGCGTATGGCCGCGACAGCACATCAGCAGCGCGACAAAGCGCCGGGGCCAGGGCTGCGACGCGGGCCGCGCCCGCTGCTGATGCATCTGGCCTGGGCCGCGCTGAAGCACCAACCGAGCAACGTCTCCGCGACCGGATCGGCGAACTTGAACGTCGATTGGCAGAGCTTGATGGCAAAATGGAGCCAAAGCGCGCTCGGCGGCCATCTGCTCGCCGAAAACCTCGTGCAGAACGGGCCTGACGACGCCCTGATCCGCGGCATCGCCGCCTATCGCCGCCACCCCTATACCCGCGACCTGATCGACCCGCCGCCAGTCTGGCAGGAGGGTGAGACCTGTCTGCGCGATTACGGCGGCCCGCTGGATTGCGCAGCACCGCCGGTTTTGGTTGTGCCCAGCCTGATCAACCGCGCCACCATCCTTGATCTCGCTGAGGGCCAATCTTTGGTGCGCGCCCTGGCCGCGCGCGGATTGCGGGTGTTCATGCTCGATTGGGGCTGGCCAGACGCGCAAGCCCGCACGCTCAACCTCGAAGCCTTGATCACCGGCCGCCTGTCCCGCGCCATCGGCCACGTGACCGCCGTTCATGGCAAGGTGACGCTGGTGGGCTACTGCATGGGAGGCCTGCTCGCTTTAGCTGCCGCGTTGCGCGAGCCTGACCACGTAGCGGCGTTGGCTTTGCTCGCCACACCTTGGGATTTCCACATCGCGCGCAAGCCCGGGCAGTTCGGCGTTGAGAAGCTGCTGGCCGGGCTGGAGCCGGTGATGCAGATGAGCGGCACGCTGCCGGTGGATGCGCTGCAAATGCTGTTCAACCTTGATGACCCGCATGCAGTGGGGGACAAATACCGCGCCTTCGGGGCCTCCGATCAAACCAGCGAGCGCGCCCGCAATTTCGTCGCCTTCGAGGATTGGCTCAATGATGGCATCCCGCTCTCAGCCCCGATCGCACGCGAGACCTTCGGTGGTTGGTATGGTGAGAACCTGCCTGCGCGCCTGCAATGGCGCGTGGGCGGCACGGTGATCGACCCAACAAAACTCGCCATGCCCTCGCTGATTGCGCTTGCCGCACGAGATCGCATCGTCCGCCCCGAATCCGGCCTGCCGCTCGCGCGTGCTTTGCCGGGCTGCACGCTGCTGCAACCCCAAGCCGGTCATGTCGGCATGATTGCGGGCAGTTCAGCGGCGGCGGCGCTTTGGAGCCCGCTTGCCGCATGGGCGCTGAGCGTTCCCGCATTTGCCAACCCCGTCGCACGCAGTAAGGTTCGGCGCAGACGGGGGGACACCGTCAAGGAGAAGCCAGAATGAGTGATATTGTAATCGTTTCCGCCATGCGCACGCCGGTGGGCAGTTTTAATGGCGCTTTCGCGTCAGTGTCCGCGGTAACGCTCGGCACCACTGCCATCCAGGCCGCCCTGGCCAGTGCAAAAATCGAAGCCGCTGAAGTGGATGAACTGATCTTCGGCCAAGTGCTCACCGCAGGCCAAGGCCAGAACCCCGCCCGCCAATCGGCCCGCAACGCAGGTATTTCAGACGGTGCGACCGCCTTCACCGTCAACCAAGTCTGCGGCTCCGGTCTGCGCACCGTCGCGCTTGCCGCCAACCAGATCCGCAGCGGCGAGAGCAACATCGTCGTCGCCGGTGGCCAGGAAAGCATGAGCATGTCGATGCATGCCGCCTACCTACGCGCCGGTCAGAAAATGGGCGATCTCGGCCTGATCGACACCATGATCCGCGACGGTTTGTGGGATGCCTTCTTTGGCTATCACATGGGCACCACGGCTGAAAACGTCGCCAAAGCTTTCCAGATCAGCCGCGATGATCAAGATGCCTTTGCCGTCGCCTCGCAGCACAAAGCCTCCGCCGCGCAGAAGGCGGGCAAGTTCGTCGGCCAGATCGCCCCGGTCACCATCAAGGGCCGTAAGGGCGATGTTGTGGTTGAACACGACGAATATATCCGCCACGACGCGTCGCTTGAGAACATGGCCAAGCTGCGCCCCGCCTTCAGCAAGGACGGCACGGTCACGGCGGGCAACGCCTCTGGCCTGAACGATGGTGCCGCCGCTTTGGTGGTGATGAGCGCCAGCGAAGCCGCCAAGCGCGGCCTCACGCCATTGGCCCGCATCGCCAGCTTCGCCACGATGGGTGTGGACCCGTCCGTCATGGGCACCGGCCCGATCCCGTCCAGCCGCAAGGCGTTGGAGCGCGCTGGCTGGAAGGCCGATCAGCTTGATTTGGTCGAAGCCAACGAAAAAGAACTCTCCCTTGTAGCCGAATATCTTCCCAAAGGTTTATCGCCGGAAGAGCTTGCCAAGATCATCACCGAAACAATTGCTCAATTAAACGCCGCGGGG
>CAIZGT010000004.1 GCA_903932545.1 uncultured Rhodospirillales bacterium | reverse complement strand
CCCGACCGCATGTTCGACGTCGCCATCGCCGAGCAGCATGCCGTCACCTTCGCCGCCGGTATGGCGTCTGAGGGCATGGTGCCGTGGTGCGCGATTTACTCCACGTTCCTGCAACGCGCCTATGACCAGGTTGTGCACGACGTCGCCCTTCAAGGCCTGCCCGTCCGCTTCGGTATCGACCGCGCCGGTCCGGTGGGTGCCGATGGGGCCACCCATGCGGGTAGTTTCGATCTCGCCTATCTCGGCTGTCTGCCGGGCATCGTGATCATGGGACCGTCTGACGAGGTGGAGCTGATGCACGCCGTGGCCACCGCCACCGCGATCAACGACCAGCCCTCCGCTGTACGCTATCCGCGTGGTGAGGGCCTCGGCCTTGAACTGCCCAAGCGCGGCGAAATTCTGCAAATCGGCAAGGGCCGCATCATCCGCGAAGGCTCCCACGTGGCGATTCTCGCCCTCGGCACCCGCCTGCACGAAGCCAAGAAGGCTGCCGAGATGTTGGCGCTCGAAGGCATCGAATGCACCGTGGCCGATGCACGCTTCGCCAAGCCGCTCGACACCGGCCTGATCGACCAACTCGCCCGCAACCACGAAGTGCTCGTCACCATCGAAGACGGCTCGATGGGCGGCTTCGGCTCGGCGGTGATGCAGCATCTGGCCTGGAAAGGCTTGCTCGACGGCAAGCTGAAAATCCGCCCGATGGTGCTGCCGGATCGCTATCTCGAACACGATGCCCCCGCCAAGCAGTGGATCGATGCCGGGCTGATGGCGTCTGACATCGTGGCGACGGTGAAGGCCGCCCGCTCTTAAAGTGGCAAAGCTCCGCGCCGATCAGCTTCTGGTTGACCGCGGGCTGGTCGAAAGCCGCACCAAGGCGCAGGCGCTCATCCTGGCTGGCAAAATCTACTCCGGTGATCGCCGGGTGGAAAAAGCTGGCCAGCCGATGGCTGATGACGCGCCGCTGGAAGTCAAAGGCCAAGATCATCCCTGGGTGTCACGCGGTGGCCTGAAACTGGCGCATGGCTTGGCGCATTTTGGCTTCTCGCCGGAGGGGCGGATTTGCATCGATGTCGGTGCCTCCACCGGCGGCTTCACCGATGTGCTGCTGACCAACGGGGCCGCGCGCGTTCATGCGGTGGATGTTGGCCACGGCCAGCTTGCGTGGAAATTGCGGTCGGACCCGCGTGTGGTGGTCTATGAAAAAACCAACGCCCGCCACCTCACCACCGAGATTATCCCCGACCCAATCGAAGCCTTGGTGTGCGACGCCAGCTTCATCGGCCTGTCCACTCTCCTGCCCAATCCCCTCGCGCTGTGCGCCCCCGGCGCGTGGGCGGTCGCATTGATCAAACCGCAATTTGAAGCCGGTCCCGGCCAAGTCGGGGCCAAGGGCGTGGTGCGCGACCCGGCGGTGTGGGAGGAAGTTTGCGCGCGGGTGACGGCATGGTGGAGCGCCTTGCCCGGCTGGGAAGTCCTCGGCATCTCCGAAAGCCCGATCACCGGGCCTGAAGGCAACCATGAATTCCTGATCGGGGCGAGACGCGTCTCGTAGGTTGCGTTCGCGAAGCAAACGCACCGCCGCGGGATTGGTGCGTTTGCTGCGAGAATGCACGCTACCAGATATGGATTGCTACGCTGCGCGAGTAATGACTGGTTGGAATGAACCCACCAACCGCCCCCCCCCCCCCCCCCCCATCCCCATG
>CAIZGT010000003.1 GCA_903932545.1 uncultured Rhodospirillales bacterium | reverse complement strand
ACCTTGGTGGGAATGCCCCGTTGCGCCCAACGAGGCCGATGCGCCTGCCGGGGTCGATCGTGAGATCGGCCAGGTTGAGAAGAGTACGACCGGCCATGCGGATCGTGACGCCAGATATAATAAGGAGGCTCATACGCAGGCTGATACAGGGTTGGGGCCATGCGGGGGAAGGGGTTGTCGGGGCTTCTGCCCTGCTCTAAAGCCGCGCGCATACGCAACCGACAGCATAAAGCGAGACTTACCATGGCCCTCGAACGCACCTTCTCGATCATCAAGCCGGACGCCACCCGCCGCAACCTGACCGGCGCTGTCAACGCCGTTATCGAAAAGGCCGGTCTGCGCATCGTGGCGCAAAAGCGCATCCAGATGACCACCGCCCAGGCCGAGAGCTTCTACGGCGTGCATTCCGAGCGCGGCTTCTTTCGTGATTTGGTGAATTTCATGACGTCCGGCCCGGTGGTTGTGCAGGTTCTCGAAGGCGAGAATGCTGTTGCTGCTTATCGTGACGTGATGGGTGCCACCAACCCAGCGAACGCGGCTGAGGGCACCATCCGCAAGCTGTTCGCCGAGAGCATCGAAGCCAACTCGGCGCATGGTTCGGACAGCCTGGAGAACGCTGCCATCGAGATCAGCTATTTCTTCGCTGGCACCGAAATCGTCGGCTGAACCAAGTGGCCTACGCGTGATCCATAGGGGCGGAGGTGCTGCGCACTTCCGCCCCTATGATGTTCAGGTGGGATGCCCGACATCAATCTCGGCGAACGCTTTGCCGAGCGCGGACACCGGGATGAGGGAGGGCTGGTTGAAGCCCCAAGGGTTATCGGCCTTCACGTAGGTTGTGCCGCCCTGCACGACCAGTGAATCAAACATATAGGCGTGGCCACCCACGAAGTTGTATGTTGCATTGCCGCTGGCGGAGGTATCGAGCACGATCATATCCTTCGCCGCCACCATCGCTTGCAGTGATGCAAGCGTGACTGAGCCGGGGCTCATATAGGTTGCGGCGTGGCCGGTTAGTTCCTCCATCGCCACCACCGGATAGCCGCCGTTCGAGATGCTGCCATAGCCGCCATTGAGTTGGGCCACCGCTTGCTCCAGCACCTGCGGCCAGATTTCTTTCACCCCGCCCACCACATCTTGGGTGGCGCCGCTGTTGACCGAGGTGGATTGGAAATTATTGGTGACCACTTCGGTGATGGTTTTGAACGCGGTGGTGCCGAAAAACGGTAACGCGCCATTGGCTGCCACATGCAGCGTGACGGTCTCGGTGCCGTTGGCGTTCTGGACGATCATGTTGCTGATGGCGGTGGGCTCGGTGCGCACCAATTCGCCGATGGAGGACAGCAGGAAGCAATCGCCGATGTGGCCCTGATTGATATCACTGATCGCAATCGCTGCCGTATTGCCAGGCTCGGTCAGGTACAGCGCCATCTTCGCAGCGGTGGCGCCCACTTTGCCGGTGAGGGAGATGGTGGTGGCCATTTCGGCCAATCCACCGCCTGATGCATTGTCCGACGCCAGGAAGGGCATATCGGTGTTGATCTCAGACCAGTCGAAACTCTTGTTGCCGTTCGCGTTCATCATCATCTCCTGTTTGATGGCCGTGTCTCATTTTTGATGAAACTGGTTAAACAGGGGTGAACGAACGCGACAAAACTTTACCCGCCCAATCGCTCCCGCGCCTGGGTCGCCAACACGTCGCAGCGTTCGTTCATTTCATCGCCGGAGTGTCCGCGCACCCATTTCCATTCGATTTCATGCGGCTTGGCGGCATCGAGGATCCGTCGCCACAAATCCATGTTTTTGACCGGATCGCCCGACGCGCTTTTCCAGCCCTTGCGCACCCACCCGGTGTGCCAGCGGGTGATGCCGTTTTTGAGGTATTCGCTGTCGGTGTGCAGCACCACGAGGCACGGGCGCTTCAAAGTCTCCAGCGCCTCGGCGGCGGCGGTGAGTTCCATGCGGT
>CAIZGT010000002.1 GCA_903932545.1 uncultured Rhodospirillales bacterium | reverse complement strand
CGAGCGATCTCTGCCTCTGCCGCATGGGCCGAGGACGCGTCGTTTTGGAGGCTGGCGCGATGATCGAGGATGCTCAGCATTGCCATCAAATCCCCCGCTTGCGCCGCCGTGCGCAGTTGCTCACGCCGCGCCTCACGCTCGCCAAAGCTGCGCCAGCGGCGTATTGCCGGTTCGGCGAAATGGAGGGCGCGGGCAGCGAGATTGGGCCATGTGGCGGTGGAATCATGGTCGGCCAGCCTGGCTAGAACGCGCAATTGCGCCACGCCACGATGGCCTGGTGGATCGATATCGGGATCATCGGACTGCGCAATTGCCGCGAATTCAGTGTCCATCCGGCCCTTGAGCCGGGCGGAGATGAAGGCCGCAATATCCTGATCGATCAACAGGTCGCCGGATGGCTGGGCTGATCGCTCCAGAGCAGGGAGTAATTCAGACAGCCGCGAGACGCAGGAATGCCCCAACAGCCGGGACTCACAGGCCAGCAGCGGATTGAGCGCATAACGCAGCCGAGAAAATCCGCCTGCCCAACCCGGAATATGCAGCAACAGCCGGTTCTGACGGGAATCCAGGCGCACAACGGCGATATCGACGCGCTCAGACTGGCGCTCCGCCTGTGTCTCCGCCCAAACCGACGCGGCTTCGTTGAGGATGAACGCCACGATGCTCTCCCGCAGTTCGGTATTTTGTCCGTCGGCATAGGCAGCCAGAGTGCCAAGCCCATCGGGAAACAACGCCACGCCACGCCAGCTTGCTGGGGCCAGCGGGTCGAGCAAGGCAATGCAGCGCAGCAGCAACAAAGCGTCGGCCGAGGCCGGATCGGTCGTGTGGGCGGAGTTGCCGCTGCGCACCTCATCGTCGATACGGGCAGCCAGCAAGGGATCCCCCAGCGCGCGACGCAGCCACGGATCGATCTCGGGTCCGCGCAGCAATCGCAGACCATTGGCCGGGGCGCGGAACAGGGCGAAGGCTAGCATGCGGGAATCCCACGCTTGCACGCCATCCAACTCGATTGCCATCTGTGCGCGTTGCGGTGGCCGTGCGGCAACCCGACGGGACCGTGCGGCCAGAGGATCGGCAAGCAGAACCGGCGGTGGGCGATGTGCTGGGTCTTCGGCGAGCATTCCGCGCACCAGATCGGCAATGCTGGGTGGCAGCCGATGCTGTCCCACCAAGGCGGCAAAACTGCCGCGCTCCAGCTTGCGCCGTACTACCTCAGCCGGATCACACTCCGCCAACGGCAGCCCGCCGATGGCCAATGAGACCAGCAAAACGCCCAACGCATAGACGTCATCAGCGATCAGCCCGTCCCCCCGTGCGTTGGGATGGCACATCGCGCTGTAGGGTGGCTCAAACATTGTCGGCTGATGCATTCCTGGGGGTGCAGCCCAGCCACCGCCCAGGACCACCTCATCTCCCGCGCGCTGTTGGAAGACGTTGGTGCCGCGAATGGCACGATGGGTGATGCCTTGTTGTGCCAGAAAATCCAACGCCATCGCCGCCGGTCGCAGCACAAGGTCGATAAGGGCGCGCTCGCCCCAGGGCTGCACATTGTGCGCGGCGAGAACGGCACGACCGGGCGGTTTGGTCATGATGACAAATTGTGCTTCTGCGAGGCCGCCCGCGCCTGCCAGCCCGG
>CAIZGT010000001.1 GCA_903932545.1 uncultured Rhodospirillales bacterium | reverse complement strand
CCTTCACGACGCATCGTCTCGATCAGCACGCCCAGCTGAAGTTCGCCACGACCGGCCACTTCAAATGCGTCAGCTTCGTTCGACTCAGTCACCTTAATGGCAACGTTGCCTTCGGTTTCGCGCAGCAGACGGTCACGGATCTGGCGGCTCGTCACCTTTTTGCCTTCACGACCACCCAGCGGGCCATCGTTCACGCGGAAGGTCATCGCCAAGGTCGGCGGATCAACCGGGATGGACGGCAGCGGCGTGGTCACTTCCGGCGAACAGATCGTGTGCGGAATCGTGCTCTCGGAAAGACCAGCAATGGCGATGATGTCACCGGCCACGGCTTCTTCAACCGGCACGCGCTCCAGGCCACGGAAGCTCATCAGCTTGGTCAGACGGCCGGTTTCAACCACCGAACCGTCTTCGCGCAGCACCTTCAGCGGCATGTTGATGCGCGCACGGCCCTGCTCGATGCGACCCGTCAGCACGCGGCCGAGGAAGTTGTCGTAATCGAGGATGGAGGCGTTCATCGCGAACGGCGCTTCATAGTCAAAGGTCGGCGGTGCGACATGGCTCATCACCAAGTCGAACATCGGCGACAGATCTTTGCGCTCATCGTCCAACGACACCACGGCCCAGCCCTGACGGCCCGAGGCGAACAGTGTCGGAAAGTCGAGCTGTTCGTCGGTCGCATCGAGCGAAGCGAACAGGTCGAAAATTTCGTTGTGCACTTCATCGGCGCGGGCGTCTTGGCGGTCGATCTTGTTGATCACCACAATCGGCTTCAGGCCGCGCTGCAGCGCCTTGCCCACCACGAACTTGGTTTGCGGCAACACGCCTTCGGCGGCGTCCACCAACAGGATGGCGCAATCGACCATGCCGAGAATACGCTCAACTTCGCCGCCGAAATCGGCGTGGCCTGGCGTATCGACGATGTTCAGCCGCGTCTCTTTCCAAACCACCGAGGTGCATTTGGCAAGAATGGTGATGCCGCGTTCTTTTTCGAGATCGTTGCGGTCCATCGCGCGTTCGGCCACCTGCTGGTGATCCTTGAACGTGCCGGATTGTTTCAAAAGCTGATCGACGAGTGTGGTCTTGCCATGGTCAACGTGAGCGATGATGGCGATATTGCGGATATCCATCGGGAGCACCTGAAAAATTGTGCGACAATGCACGCGCAGGGCAGGAGACCCAGCGCGAGAGCGTTGTGTTGCGGCGCACCGATAACCGATCAACCGCGATCAGGCGAGCGATAAAGCGCAACTCGCGCGCAAATCAGCCGCGCGTGAACAAATCAACGCCGTAGCCCGCATTGCCCTTCGCGATGCGGGACGTGTCGCGGAAGGCCCCGCATTGCCGTGCGCAATACCGCCTACGCGATGGATGCCAATTTCGCAGCCGCTGGCCGTGCGCCATATTGCGCAATCGCCAGCGCCGCCGCCGCACTCGCCAAAGCGCCCGCTTCGGCCAACGACTTGCCAGCCGTATGTGCCGCCAGGAACCCCGCCGCATAGGCGTCGCCCGCGCCCGTGGTGTCCACCACTTCGGTTGCCACCGGCGCAATCTCCACGCGCTCAGAACCCGCGATAATCGTGCTGCCGTCACCGCCACGGGTCAGCACGGCAATCGCCACCTCAGAACGCGCCGCAACAGCCGCTTCTTCCCAGGTATTGGTCTCATAAAGCGCGGTAATCTCGGTTTCATTCGCGAACAGAATATCCACATGCCCGCGCACCAAATCACGGAACGCATCGCGATGACGCGCCACGCAGAACGCATCCGAGAGCGACAGCGCCACGCGACGGCCAGCTTTGTGGGCTGCCTCAGCCGCCTTGTAGAATGCGGCCTTCGCTTCGTCGGGGTCGAACAAATACCCCTCCAAATACGTCACCGCCGCATCTGCCACCAAAGCCTCGTCAATCTGATCCGGCCCGAGTGAGACGCACGCACCCAGAAAGGTGTTCATTGTCCGCTGCCCGTCCGGCGTCACCAAAATCAAACACCGCGCGGTCGGCGCACCGCCCACCAAGGGGGCGGTTGGGAAATGCACGCCCACCGCCTGGATGTCGTGGCGGAACACGCCGCCAAGCTGGTCATCGGCCACTTGCCCTATATAGGCGACCTTCGCGCCCAGCATCGCCGCCACCGCGCAGGAATTGCCTGCCGAGCCACCGCTGCTCTCCACACCCGCAGGCATCGCTTCATACAGCGCGTCCGCCTCTGCAGTGTCGATCAGCGCCATGCCGCCTTTGTTGAGGCTGTGCTTGCTGATGAAAGCGT